>JBEPXG010000141.1:2722-4937 GCA_041642015.1 Halanaerobiales bacterium | reverse complement strand
CTTTAATGATATCTCTTTTTACATCCGGATCTGCATTTTCATTTATTGTAACTGCAGCAGTAGTATGAAGTACATTGATTACTAATATACCATTAGAAACATTTGATTCCTTTAAGAAGTCTATTACTTCATTAGTTATATCAACCATATCATTTCTTCTTGAAGTTTTTACTTCTATAGTTTTATTCATATAAACCCCTCCTTATAAAATGTGTTCTCTATACTTTAATTATATAATTATTGTTACTAATTTCAAGAGATTAATATTATTCATTAAATATATTAATACTTCTAATTATTTGTTCAGTTGTATTTATTAAGAGCTCTTTTGATCTATTCATTATTGATTTTAAGGAATCGGGTTTGTCTATTATAGGAAAATAACTATCTATACCTTCATTTAATACTTTATGTACATCTTTGCCCAACGAACCTACTATAGCTATTACAGGTTTGCCATATTTCTTTGCTCTTCTTGCAACACCAACAGGAGTTTTACCATTTACTGACTGACCATCAAGCATACCTTCCCCAGTTATTACAAGATCAACATTTTTAACATAATTATCAAATTCAACTATATCTAAAATAAGTTCAATACCATTATATAATTCAGCATTTAAAAATGCGATCAATCCTGCACCAAGTCCCCCAGCTGCTCCTGCCCCTTTTATTTCATTTAAATTCATATCTAGTTCTTTTTTTACTATATTATTAAAATACCGTAAATTTTCATCAAGAACTTTTACCATTTTAGAATCAGCACCTTTTTGGGGTGCATAAACATAGGCAGCTCCATTTTCTCCATATAGAGGATTATTTACATCACAGGCAACCTTTATGTCTATATCTTTAATTCTTGGGTCTATGTTTTTAATATTAATTGTTTTAATCTTATTAAGATTTCTTCCACCAAATTCTATATCATTATTATTCTTATCTAAAAACTTTACACCTAATGCCTGTGCCATTCCAACCCCTGCATCATTTGTTGCACTTCCACCTATTCCAATAATAATATCTTCTATACCATAACTTAAAGCTTCTTTTATTAACTGGCCAGTTCCATATGTGGTTGTTATAGTAGGATCTCTTTTATCTATAGGTATTAACTGTAAACCTGATGCAGAAGCCATTTCAACAACAGCTGTTTTACCATTGTTAATAATTCCAAAAAGCGCATTAACCTTTTTACCCAATGGTCCAATTACCTTTTTATTAATAATCTCACCATCAGTAGCACTAACTATTGAATTGACAGTACCTTCACCACCATCAGCTAAAGGTATAAGTGTTAAATTGTGTTTTTTAGAAACATTTAAAATACCTTTTTTAATATATTTGGATACTTGAACAGATGTTAATGATTCTTTATATGAATCAGGAGCTATTAATATATTCAACGTATTATCACCTCCACTTAATTTTAATACTTATAAATAAATTTTTCTATTAATTTTATTAAAAAAGAAGGATTCTAAACTCCTAAATTGAATAAGTAATATTGTAAACTGGGGAGCAAATAGCTGAGAGGATGTATTTTACATCGACCCAAATAACCTGATCCTGGTAATGCAGGCGAAGGGAATATATACTCAGTGCTGTTCCTCCAATAATTATTATTAGGAGGGTTTTTTTATGAAAATTAGTTTAAAAGCAATCACAGAAATCTCGGTTGCTGTTGCATTAGCTGTAATTTTTAATTTCATTCCTTTATGGAAAATGCCACAAGGTGGTTCAATTAGTTTAGAAATGTTACCGATATTGGTAATAGCATTAAGATGGGGGTTAAAAGAGGGTCTATTAGCTGGTTTCGTTTATGGAATGTTACAACTTGCTTTTAATCCTTTTATTGTACATCCCGCACAATTAATTTTAGATTATCCATTACCTTATATGTTATTAGGGTTTTCTGGAATACTAAAAAAACAAATTGATAAACATATGGATAAAAAAGTTAATATCTATATTATCATTTCTGTCTTACTTGGGGCTTTGTTAAGATTAATCACCCATGTATTCTCAGGTGTAATTTTCTTTTCTCAATATGCTCCTGAAGGAACAAATGTCTGGATCTATTCAATTATATATAATGCAAGCTTCATAATTCCATCACTTATTGTGTGTTATATAATAATTGCAGTATTTAAAAAGAAAATTTTATTTATCTCAAATTAATATATCAAGTTATTAAAAGCCAAGGTTTTAAAACCTT
>JBEPXG010000141.1:0-2712 GCA_041642015.1 Halanaerobiales bacterium | reverse complement strand
TTGTTCCGGTCTCATTGTTGGAAATAAAATAACATCTCTTATAGATTTTGAATCAGTTAGAAGCATAATTAATCTATCAATACCAATTCCTAGTCCACCTGTTGGAGGCATACCATATTCTAAAGCTCTAACAAAATCTTTATCCATCATTTGAGCTTCTTCATCACCGGCTTCTCTTTGTTGAACTTGATGTTCAAACCTACTTTCTTGTTCAAATGGGTCATTTAACTCACTAAATGCATTCGCTATTTCCCATCCATTTATGAAAGCCTCAAATCTATAAGTAAATTCAGGTTCATCTTCTTTATTTTTAGCTAATGGAGAAACTTCTATTGGATAATCCATAACAAAAGTTGGTTTTACAAGGCTTTCCTCTACTAGGGTTTCAAAAACTTCATATAACAATTCACCTTTGCTTAAATCCTTGTCTTCAATATTTACTCCAAGTTCTTTTGCTTTTGAATAAGCATCCTCAACAGTTTCTAAGCTATCATAATCAAAACCAGTTTTATTTTTCACTAACTCTTTCATTGTAATTCTTTCCCAAGGTATACTTAAATCAATATCTTGATCTTGATAACTAATATTAGTTGTACCCAGTATGTTTTCAGCAGATTTTACTACTAATTCTTCTGTGATATCCATCATATCATGATAATCTGCCTGTGCTTGATAAAGTTCTAAAGTGGTAAACTCAGGATTATGTTTATATGACATACCTTCGTTTCTAAAGTTTCTATTTATTTCATAGACTCTATCAAATCCACCAACTATCAATCTTTTAAGATAAAGTTCAGGTGCAATTCTTAGATAAAGTTCCATATCCAATGCATTATGGTGAGTAATAAATGGTTTAGCATTTGCTCCCCCTGGAATAGGGTGCATCATTGGAGTTTCAACTTCTAAGAAATCTTTTTCGTCTAATATATCTCTAAATGATCTAATTATTTTACTTCTTACTACAAAAGTATCTTTTACTTCAGGATTCATTATAAGGTCTAAATATCTTTGACGATATCTCATCTCTTTATCTTTCAATCCATGAAACTTTTCAGGTAAAGGTCTTAAAGATTTAGTTAATAATGTAAATTCTTTAACCTTAACTGATATTTGACCTCGATTAGTTTTAAATACTTCTCCTTCAATACCTACAATATCTCCAATATCTAATTCAGTAAATAGTTCATATCTATCTTCACCAATTATGTTTACTTTTATATACAACTGCATTTTCCCTGACATATCTTGTATATCAGCAAAACTGGCTTTACCATGAGTCCTCAGTGCCATAAGACGTCCAGACAGTCTTACAGTTTCACCTTCATAATCTTCAAAGTTATCTATAATATCTTCAGCATGTGTATCTACTTCAAATTTTTCATCATAATTTTTGATACCGCGATCTTTAAAATCATTATATTTTTCTATTTTTTGTTCCATTAACTTATTTAGATCTTTTTCCTGTTCTTCTGACATTTTATCCCTCTTTCTTATTCAGTAGATTTTTTTATCGATAAAATTTCATAGTGGATTTTCCCTTTTGGTACTTCCACTTCAATCTTTTCTCCAACAGTTTTATTTAATATAGCTTTACCAATTGGTGATTTGTTAGAAATCTTGTAATCTAATGGATCAGCTTCAGCTGTACCTACTAGCTTATAGGTAACATAATCATCCTCATCTAAATTATGAAGTCTTACAGTAGTGCCTAAACTAACTTTATCATTACTGATTTCATCATCTTTAACTACTTTTGCATTATCTATTAAATGTTTAATTTCTTTTATTCTACCTTCAACAAAAGCTTGTTCATTTTTTGCATCATCATATTCCGAGTTTTCACTGATATCACCAAACTCGCGTGCTACTTTTATTCTTTTGGCAACTTCTCTTCTTTTTTCAGTAGTTAATTTCTCTAATTCCTCTTCCAATTTTTCATAACCCTTTTCTGTTAGCAAAACTTCTTCAGACATATCTCAATACCCCTTTTAATATATTTTTCTGTTATCAATAAATCCTTATATACAAACAATTCAAATATTTTCAATTATTAATTATTATAAGTTAATTGTTATTTAATGTCAAGATTAGTTCCAATTACAAGTTTATTAAATGAATAATAGCAATAATAATATTGCAATCGGGATAATTAAAAGCTGTGTTTGCAATTTTTTAGGAAGTATATTATTAATAGTTTTTGAAGTATTAATTAATGAATTATAAATTTGATTTTCCATATCCACTTCTAATGTTTTTACCTTGTCTTCTCCTTTAGAGATATTCATGAAATTTTTAATTTTAATTAATAATAAATTTAATGAAGGTACTGGTTTTTCTTTAACATGAACCCAATTAAAGGTGGCTAAAATCAATAATGAAACAACTATATATATACTGTTTTTTAAAATCCCGTCTAAAATATGGAAATCTATAGTTGCAAGACCAATTAAACTTTTAGCAGTAAATGTTATAATTATTACTATTAAAAGAGGAGTCAAGATAGAAAAAACAAAGTTATTCCTTGTAATACTTATGTCTGAACTTTTATTATTTTTATCATTATTAAAGAATGCCCATCTTAAGAATCTGAAAACATAAAGATATGTTATTATACTTAAAATATGAAAAATATATTTTAAAAATATTTCATCTCCAGCTGCATACTTAATTAAATATTTACTATTATAACCAGCTAACAATGGTACTCCTGCT
>JBEPXG010000140.1:0-4982 GCA_041642015.1 Halanaerobiales bacterium | reverse complement strand
AAGAATTGAATTACCTTCAACAGAATCTAATTTTAATTTTAATTTACCAACTACTTCAACTACTTGTCCATTATATGAATTAATTGATAAGTTACTATTATAATTACTTTCATAATAATACATATATATAAATCCAATAAAAAAAATTGCTATTAATAAAAAGATAATAAGCTTCTTCTTAAAAAATTTAAATAAATAAAGTATGATTAAAGTTAATATTAAAAACATTAAAATATTTAAAGAGTTAAAATAATAGCCACTGGTAATTCCTAGTATATATATTATTAAAGTTGTTATAATAATTTTTTTATCAAATATCAAATTTAATCAAATCCTTTATTCAGGTATAATAAGTCTATCATTTAAAGTTAGTTTTTCATTAAGATTAATTTTTGTTAAATCAGCACTTTTTTCCAATACAATATATTTATTTAATATTTCATTTATAGATAATTTTTTATCAATTTCATATATACCTGGATTTTGAACTGCACCACCAATATATACTTCTATCAAATTGTTTGATTGAGCCTTATAATATTCATTAGAATTATCTTCCTTGAATTTACTTAAAGAAATATTCTTATAACTACTACTTATCTTATTTTGATTGTAGTAATTAAATATAGTCATAATTAATAAAATGATTGATAAAATTAAAATAGTAAAAACTGATTTATTGTTAATTTTTAATCACCCCTTTATCTATATATTTCTATATTTTACATTTATTTCCTTCTTGTGTAATAAAAAAATCCCGGTTAAGGGATAAATTTTAAAGGTGAGATTTGATTTTTTTTATTATTAAATCATTTGCTATATCATTTAGTCCACCATTAGGGATAATTATGTCTGCTTTATATTTAGTTGGTTCAACAAATTTTTCATGCATAGGTTTAACAGTTGAAAGATATTGTTCTTTAACTGATTCAAAAGTTCTTCCTCTATTTTTGATATCTCGATTTATTCTCCTTAATAACCTAATATCTGCATCTGTATCAATATATATCTTTAAATCAAAAAGTTCTCTTAATTTTGGATAGTGAAAAATCAAAATTCCCTCAACAATAATTATAGGTGAAGGATTAACTCTTTTAACTTTAGTTAATCTTTTATTAGTTTTATAAGAATAAACAGGACGATCAATTGCCTTACCTTCTATTAGTTTTTTCAAATGTTTAATTAAAAGTTCTGTTTGAAATGAGTCCGGATGATCAAAATTTATATTAAATTCATCTACTTCAAAATGACTCTTATCAAAGTAATAAAAATCATGTCTTAACATAGTTACTTCATCTTTAAATGAGTCTTTTAGTATTTTAGCTAATGTTGTTTTACCTGAAGCAGTTCCTCCAGCTATTCCAATTAATAATTGTGACAACTATTTTCATCCTTTCAAAATTATATTTTATATTTATTAAAATAATGTTTTTATCTATATCCGTTATTATACATCTTTTTCATATTATAACTTTTTTCCTTTTTTTCTTTTTTCTTGTTGTTTATTTGATGTATATCATTAAACTCTTTATAAATTTCATGAATGGCTACAACAGCTGTTTTAGTGGATATATCTTGATTAATAACTTTATTTATTATCTCATTAATAACATATCTTGCTTCTTCAGGTAAACCAGCAATGTCATGTATTAACTGTTCAATATGATTTTTAATTTCAGAATGATAAGTAATATCCTGTTTGGGATTATTTTCTTTTACCTGAATCATCTTTCTTAACTCAATTAATTTTAATAGTGTTTCAGTTCTTGATAACAATGTCAAATCGCCTCCACTTTAATAACTGTTCTGCCTATAATCATCTTCAGGAGAACTTAAAAACAAAAATTGATATCCTTTAGTCATTTCACTAATTCTTGAAGCCAAGTAAGTTGCAGCTTTATGATGATTTGTACTATAATATGGATTTTTTTCATTATTTTTTGCCAACTCAAAAAAGTCACTATTTGAAGTAAAAATAACTGGTTTATTATAATCATATCTGTGATTTAACCAAGCAGTTAAATTACCAAATACAAAATCTGTATTACGTTCTCTTAAAAAATCATCTATTACAAGTAATTTAGAATTCATTACAGCATTTTCTATTATATCGAGTTCCTTTTTAAGATTTTGATTTGAAGAATTAAACTGACGTTTTTTCCAAAGATAATTAACTTCACTCATAAAAAAGACAGGACGCCAGTTGAAATCACTAAATGATACTCCTCTTCTTGAGTAATATTCAGGTTTTTTATTATATATTTCCTGTGCAAAAACTTTAGCTGCTGTTTTTAAAGCCGCAACAGCTATATGAGTTTTCCCGCATCCATTAAATTTACTATATATATAAACTGATTGTGGTCCTTTTATAGCTGTTAATATATTTTCTGCATATGTTTTAATAGTCTTTATTTTTTTTACATTTTCTCTTGGACATGCACTAAAATTGAAACTTGAAAAAGTAGCATTATCAAACTTAGGTGGAATATGACTATTTTCGATTATTATATCATATATTTTTTTAACTGCTTTTTTTTCAGGTATATGCTTATCTATACCCTTTTTTGTAGTAGTCTTCGAGGGTTTCTTCTTCATCTCTTTTTTCTTTTCTTCTATTAATTTCTTGAAGTCTTTTTTCATACTCTTCCATCCTTTGTTTTTCTTCTTTAAAGTCATGTATTGTATATATAGATCTATTTAAATAGTCCCTAAGTAAAGAAATAATATAATTAGTTGGATTCCCTTTTGCTTTTTTAGAACTAATTTTCATAACTTCAACAATTACGTCTTCACTTATCCCATCATCAATAAAAGATAACAGTTTTTGCAAAAAAGTTGGAGTCAAATTTAAAGTACCAAAATATTTATCCCAGTTACGAGCAATTTTTGAACCTTTTTCTTTATATTCTTTTTTATTTAAATTCTTATTTGTTAAATCTTTTGGTATTTTTAAAAAAGTATTACCTTTTTGCCTTATCAACCAACCTTTATTAAATAAGGATTCATATAATGGACTATCTTTTATCTTTTCTTTATCAATAGGCCATCTGGTATTTTCAATATTATTTGTTTCTATTTTCGAAAATAATTTAACTAAAAGACCTAATTCTTCATTTGTTAATTTTTCATCTTTAATAAGTGCTTTTGGTAACTTTAAATAATCTAAATGCTGCATTATTATCACTCCCGACTCTTTAGGCAGCATCAATTATAATAACACAATTATATTGATATTTCAATTTGATTACACCTTAATAACTATATTAATTTTTAAGCGTATCTTTTTAATTCAACATTATAGTATTTATCCCTTTTTTAAATTTAAAAAACAGGAGGTGAACTCCTGTTTGTTATATAGTCTTATTGCTTACAATTCAATTCTTACATCAAATAAAAATAATTTCAAAAATTTAATTTTGTATTTGAAAATAGAATTAATCAATGAATCTATTTACAACATCTAATAGTTCATCTATAATTTCTTCATCTTCATTTTTCAATGATCTTTGTACACAACCATTTATATGTTCTTGTAAGACTTTTATTGCTACCTTCTTTAATGCTCCTCTAACAGCAACAATTTGTGTTAAAATATCAACACAATATTTTTCATTATCAATCATTTTTTTAACACCACGGGTTTGGCCTTCAATTCTATTTAATCTAACCATCAAATCTTCTTTTACCTCTTCAGATATGGAATTCAAGTTATCACATCCTTACTTATTGTTTTTAGAAATTATTCCTACCATTTCAGATTTGAATTTATTACTTTTTGAAATCTTTTTATCAATTTTTCTAGTAAGTAAAAAGGAAATATATAAAAATATAAATGAAGTTATAATACCTCCTAGTTCATTTGAAATTGATCCCATTAAAAAATTTAACCTTACTCCTACAAAGTATCCCCCCACAAAAAATATAAGAGGAATAAGATAGATGATTAAAGAACCCATAACTAATGAACTATCTTTAAGTTCAATACTAACAGTATCACCAACTTCAGCATTTTTTTCATTATTAACCTCTACATAGATACTGTCTTGTTCATGTGATTCTTCCATTCCTAATATACAATCTTTATCACATTTACTACAAGCCGAATGTCTTGTCACAACAACTTTAGCTTGATCACCATTAATATCTACTACACAAGCTTTTTCTCTCATAAAAACACTCCTAAATTTATCTAATAAATTCTGATACTTTCTTTCTTTTTGGTACTTTTGTTTCTTCTTTTATATACCCGACAGGTGTAATGGTTGCAATATAATGACTAGCTGGTATATCTAATTTCTTTTTTATACTTTCTCGATCCATATCAGCTATCCAACATGTCCCTAAATTATATAATCTAGCTGCTAACATAAAATGATATGCTGCAATATCTCCATCTTGTTTATATCTATTAGATAATTCATTATCAGCACAAATAGCAACTGCTATTGGTGCTTTTTTTATTGGCTCTGATGCAGTTTTTCTAATTGTAGATAGATCACATATTAATTCCCTATCCCTTATGATTTTAAAATAATATGATTGTGAATTCATAGATGTCGGTGCATATCTACTTATATCGATAACCTTTTTAATTACTTCATCACTTACATCTCTTTTAGAATACTCTCTATAACTACGTCTTTTCAGTAATAGTTCTTCACCAGTTAAATATGGCTTGGTGTCATGTAAAAATGTTTGAAATTCTAAAGTTCTTCCTTCTGGATCTTCGGCAAAAAACTGATATATATTATACTTATTATTTTCTTGAGGTGATTTTAATATTTTAATCTCTTTAGATAACTGTTTATATATCTGATCTACTTTTTCTTTAGAATTATAATAATATGTAATAATACCATCTTTTTCAGCTTTATCTGCCTGACAAAATCCTATTTGTAAATTTCCTTTTTCAAAAATTTTACATGTTTTTTGGTCTAACCATAATTTCATTTTAAGTTTTTGTTTATAAAAAGTTGATATTT
>JBEPXG010000139.1:0-5022 GCA_041642015.1 Halanaerobiales bacterium | reverse complement strand
TAGAGCCTCCAAAGAGATCAATGCTAACTTAATAGGTTCAAGCTTGGCTACAAAAACAATTGTATCTGCTGGATTAGATCCTGAAACAAGAGATAAACACCATAATGCTCAAGAAGAACTTAATGAATCTAAATCCAATCTTGAAAAAACAGAAAAAGCAATAAAAATTCTTGGGCAAATTAAAGAACAGCAAGGCAGCTTACCAGAACAAAAAGCTGAAATGTTAAAAAGATTAATTAGTACAAGAGAAGATCTAATAGAAAAAATAGATAATAATGAAAAATTAATCCAAGAACTTTCTGAAAAAATCGCCAGTGCAGTAGATGGGAAAGTTGTAGCAAGAAGAAAAATTTATCCGGGTGTAAAGATTCAAATAGGTAATTACTACCGTGAAGTTGATGAAACACATACAAGGACAGTATTTAAGGTTAAAGAAGGAGAGCTGTGTAGATTCGGACTTTAAAGGAGGGGTTTCATGTCAGATCCCATTAACCCAAATACCCTATTACCGATGTCACTGGAAGTAGAACGAATAGAGGAGATCAGACAAGTCCATAATTCTAATGAACAAAAAACACTTTCACAAATACAAAAAGAAAAACAAGAAAAAGAAAAAAAGTCAGTTCACAAAAAAGAAAAAAGTGAAAACCTAATTATTGATAAAGATAATAAAGGAAATTCAAATCAACAAGGTAAAAATGAAAAAAATGAAGATGAAGATAAAGAAAATGAACTAAAAAAAGGTAATAAAGGATCAGTTATTGATGTTAGGGTTTAGAAATGGAGTGATTTTATGGCCTGGATAGTAATTTTAATAGCTATCAATATAATTAACAGTAATTCCAGGTTAAAGTATAAAGAAAACTTAATAACTTCATTAACCAAAAGAAAGACTAAGAAGTTAGTAAAAAAACGCCTGGATGAAAAAGAAGAAAGAGAAAGATTAAAGAATAGAATAAGTAAATTAAACAGAAAACATCAGGCTGTATTGAGAAAATATAGAAGAGATAAAAGTGTGATAAAAACTGCTAAAAGTTTGAAATTAGGTATTAGAGAAACAAGATTAGTAATAAAACTTTATTACAGAAAAGGAGGTGAAACATTATGATAAGAGGTCTTTATACATCTGCTTCAGCAATGCAGACAAATACAAAAAGGATGAATGTAACATCAAATAATTTAGCTAATGCTGATACTGATGGATATAAAAAGGAAGGCACAGTTCAAAGATCTTTTAATGAAATGTTAATCTCAAGATATGATAATAATGGTAAAGAAGAATTAGGTACTTTAGGTACTGGAGTTGAAGTAGATCAAAGCTATACTGATTTTAGAGAAGGTAATATCCAACATACGAATAACAAATTAGATCTAGCTATTAAAGGAAGTGGATTTTTTGCTTTACAAACCCCAGAAGGAATCAGATATTCTAGAAATGGTAATTTTTATTTAAATGATCAAAATCAAATTGTTGATAGTCAAGGTAATTTTCTTTTAAACCAAGATAATGAACCAATTCAAATTGTTCCTGGACGTGAAATATCAATTAATAATCAAGGGCAGATATTTTTAGGAGAACTTGAAGGTGAAAGAATCAATCTGGTTGATTTTGAAAACTATGAACAGTTAACTAAAATGGGGAATAACCTTTATCAAGCTGAAGAAGGTATTGAAGAAATAGAAGTTAATCAAAGTAGTATTATGCAGGGATATCTTGAAGGTTCAAATGTAAATATTGTTGAAGAAATGGTAAGCATGATTGAGGTTACAAGGGCTTATGAGTCAAATCAAAAAGTAATACAAACCATTGATAATAGTCTCGATAAGGCTGTTAATGATGTAGGTAGATTAGCTTAAAAAAATATAAACAAGGTGCAGCTGGACCAATGATTGGAAGCTGCATAACAACTACTGACTGACAGAGGTAGTTATTTAAAAAATTTCAAGGAGGAATTATAAAATGATAGGAGCACTATGGACTGCCGCAACAGGTATGAATTCTCAACAAACAAGTATAGATGTTACTTCCAATAACTTGGCAAATGTAAACACAGGTGGATTTAAAAAAAGCAGAGTCAACTTTTCTGACTTAATGTATAGAAATGTAAGACAACCTGGTACACCTAATGCACAGGGCGCACAAGTACCGGTTGGAATTGAAATTGGACATGGTTCAAAGGTATCAGCAACTCAAAAAATATTTACATCAGGTAATGTTAGAAGTACTGAAAACCCATTAGATTTACTAATTGAAGGTGATGGTTTCTTTCAAGTAATGAAACCTGATGGTACAGTTTCATATACAAAAAATGGATCATTTAAAAGAGATAGTACTGGTAGAGTTGTAACTGAAGATGGTTATCCATTACAGCCAGAGATTGTAATTCCCGAAGATGCAACTGATATTTCAATTACTTCAGACGGTACTGTTAATATTAAAACAGGTGGTACTACAGAACAAATCGGTAATATTCAACTATATAGGTTTGCTAATCCAGCAGGATTAAATAGTGAAGGACGTAACCTATTTGCCCAAACTGTTGCTTCTGGAGATCCTCAGACAGGAGTTCCTGGAGAACAAGGATTTGGTGCAATAAGTCAAGGATTTATAGAAATGTCTAATGTTAAGGTTGTTGAAGAAATGGTAGATATGATTTCTGCACAGCGTGCATATGATGTAAATTCAAAAGCAATTCAAGCAGCTGATGAAATGCTACAAACTGCTAATCAGTTAAGAAGATAAAGAACTAGATAGGGGTATGATTAAGTTGGTTAAAATTAAAAATATATTAATAATAATAATCATAATGATGATTTCTCTATCTTTAAATATTAAAGCTTTTGAAGTTAATGTTGATAAAGAAGTATATATTAAAGATGAAAATATACTATTAAAAGATATAGCTGAAATAAATAATATATCACAGAAAGATTTAGAAAAAATTAAAAATATTGATCTTGGACAATCACCACTACCGGGATATAAAAAATATTTAAATAAAGAACTATTTAATCTATTAATAAAAAAGCAGGGATATAGTACAGAAAAATATACTTTAAATATTCCTAATCAGGTTGTTATTAAAAGAAAGTCAAGAAAAATAAATTCATCAGAAATAGAAAATTATATGAAAAATTATCTGTCGAATATTCTTTCGGATGTAACAGATAACTTTTCAATAGATATTAATTTTAGGCAAAAAAAAATAACAATTCCAGATAAAGAATACAGTATAGAAATAATAGGTGATAGAGAAATAAAAGTCGGTAGAATGACTTTACCGGTTAGATTAATTATTGAAAATAAAGAATACAAAAGATTCTATGTTCCGGTTGAGATCAAAGCCTTTAAAAAGGCATATGTTGCAAAAAGATATATTTCTCAGGGGAGTAAAATAAAAAGAAATGATTATGAATTTAAGTTGGTTGAAATAGATAGCCTTGATGATAGTAAAATAATTAAAGAAGAGACCGATCTCTTTAATAATTCAATAGAACTCTCATATAGTTTAAAACAGGGAGATATATTAAAGAAAAACAACTATAAAACCTCATATTTAATAAACTGGGGTGATCAAATTCAGGCTAATATAATTGTTGGGGATATTGAACTGTCATTGATGGTAACAGCCCGGGAAAGAGGCAAAATAGGTGAGTATATTAAAGTAGAAAATCCTAAAAACAACCATCAGTTTAATGCAAAGATAATAAGTCCTCAACTTGTACAGGTGATTAAGGATTAAAGGAAGGGGAATAAAAAGTGAAAAAACTATTTATACTATTAATAATTCCCATTATGCTATTTACAATAAATACAACAATTTTAGCTGAAAATAATTCTCTGTGGAGTGATGATTCTGCAGATATCTATAAAGATAGAAAAGAGTTGAATGTTGGAGATATCATTACTGTTTTGATAAAAGAAGATGCAAATGCTATTCAAAGTGCTAATACAAGTACTAGTCAAGATAGTAGTGTAGAAGCTGATGCTGGAATAGGTTTTTTAAAATTCTTAAAGGCATTTGGTTTTGGTTATTCAGATTCTGGATCAGCTGATGGACAAACAACAAGAAGTGGAACTTTGGAAGCTAATATTACAACTCAAATCGTGGAAATTAAAGATAATGGAAATTTGATAATTGAAGGTATTAAAAATATAAATATAAATGGAGAAAAGCAAACTATCAAACTTTCAGGTACAATAAGACAAGAAGATATAGCATTGGATAATACAATTTCGTCAAGAAATATTGCTAATGCTGATATAGAATACCAAGGAGATGGACCAGTAGGAGATAAACAAAAACCTGGATTTTTAGAAAGATTATTCAATTGGATTTTTTAAGGAAGGTGAGTTTTTTGAATTATAAAAATAGATATCTTATCTTAATATTAATGTTTCTTTTGTTTTTACCAATATTTTTTACAAATACAGCTTTTGCTCAAAACGAAGATCCAATTGTAAAAATCGGTAATATAACAAGAATAAGGGGTATTAGAGATAACCAATTAGTAGGTTATGGTATAGTTGTAGGTCTTGCTGGCACAGGCGATTCTAACCGTAGTCAGGCCACAGTACAGAGTGTTGCAAACATGATGGGGAGTTTTAGTATAGATGTAACCCCTGATCAAATAAGAAGTCAGAACCTGGCCGCTGTTATGTTAACAGCTAATTTACCTCCATTTGTTCATACTGGAGATCGAATTGATGTTACAGTAAGTTCAATGGGAGATGCAGATTCTCTTCAGGGAGGAACACTTATTATGTCTCCACTAAGAGCTGCTAATAATGAAGTTTATGCAGTAGCTCAGGGACCAATTTCAATTGGAGGATTTAATGCCCAAGGTGGTGGAGCCAGTGTAAGACAAAATCACCCTACTGTTGGTAGAATGCCAAATGGTGCTTTAGTTGAAAAAGAACTTAATTTTGAACTTGATAAAGAAGAACTCAATTTATTACTACAGACTCCAAACTTTGATACAGCTAATAATATAGCAAAAGCTATAAATGAAAAATTACAG
>JBEPXG010000138.1:0-5022 GCA_041642015.1 Halanaerobiales bacterium | reverse complement strand
CTCCGTTTATTAAAAAATCAACATTAGCCATTTCTGCCATTTCCAAAGTAGAAAGATAAAAAGGATTATTTTCAACTATTCCAAAACTTGCCTGAGGATGATCAATAATTTCAGGTCTATGAGTAGAACTTATAGTTTCATCACTAGCTATACCAACCGAAACCATTTTACCTCCTCCACTAAAACCAGCAAAAGGGTGTGGAAGAACTGTACCTAAGCAAATTTTTAGATCACTTTCATAAAATTCTTTATTTATCTTTACAGGATGACCAAAACTTGTTTCTCCTAGATTAACCATTTCGCTTTCAAATGCACTATGACAAACTGTATATATCTTGCCAAAAAATGATCCCAACTTGTCTTTCACTTCAGCTTCATAAGCGGACCTATGAGAACCAGGTCCAATCATAATTGTTATATTTTTATTATCAATTCCGCCTTTATTCAACTCTTTAATAATATATGGCAGTGCTTTTCTCTCTATATTTGGTCTAGAATGATCAGTAATAGCTATTACTGCATTTTTTTTGTTTTCTGCAATTTCAGAAAGAGGTTTTGTACCTAAGGGTTTTCTAAGAACCTTTTCAAATGCTTCTTGCTCATTTTTGATTGGTTCACCCTCTTGTGTATCATATACCCCAATTAAGTTTTTGTCTGGGATATTAACTTCAACTTCATTATTTTTACCATAAGGTATTTTTACTCTCATTTATTTTCTCCCCTTATTTTCTCTTCTGCCTTTTTATATGCCTCCTTGTAACTTAAATTTTTCCTTGCAACACCTGTTTCAACTGCCGCTTGAGCAACAGCTGCTGCTACGTTTGGACCTACCCTTTTGTCAAAAGGTTTGGGTATAACATAATTTGGGTTTAATTCCTCTTCAGTCACCAATTCAGCTAATGCTTGTGCTGCTACAAGTTTCATTTCCATATTTATTTCTTTTGCCATTACATCTAAAGCTCCTCTAAAAATACCAGGAAAAGCTAGGACATTATTAATCTGATTAGGATAATCAGAGCGACCTGTGCCTACAATCTTAGCACCAGCTTTTAACGCTAACTCAGGTTTTATCTCAGGATCAGGGTTGGCCATTGGAAATACAATAGGATCCTTTGCCATATTTTTTACCATTTTTTCTGTCATTACATCAGCAACAGAAACACCAATAAAAACATCTGCTTCTTTTATTACTTCACCTAATTTGCCTTTAATTTTATTCGGATTTGTAGTTTTAGAAACTTTTTCTTTGATTATATTTAAATTATCTCTTCCCTCATAAATAGCACCTCGGCTATCAAGTAAAATAACATTTTTGGCGCCTTTTTCCATTATAATTTCAGACAGTGAAATTCCGGCAGCTCCAGCACCATTAATTACTACTTTTAAATCTTCAAATCTTTTTTTGACAATCTTAAGGGAATTAATCAATGCTGCTAAAGTAATAATTCCTGTACCATGCTGATCATCATGAAAAACAGGTATAGGCATAATTTCCTTTAACCTTTCTTCAATTATAAAACACTCAGGAGATTTAATGTCTTCAAGATTTATTCCTCCAAAAACTGGCTCTAATTGTTTTACCGTTTTGATCAATTCTTCAGGATCTTCGGTATCCAAACAAATAGGAAAACCATCAATACCTCCAAATTCTTTAAATAAAACCGCTTTACCTTCCATTACAGGCATTGAAGCTCTTGCTCCAATATTTCCTAATCCCAAAACCGCAGTACCATTTGACACTATTGCAACAAAATTACTCTTGTTAGTATATTTGTATATATCTTCACTATTTTGTTCTATTTTAAGGCAAGGATAAGCAACTCCAGGTGAATAAGCTAGAGTTAAATCATCTTCATTTTCAACTTTAACTTTGCTTTCCACCCTTAATTTGCCGACATTCTCTTTATGCATTTTTAATGATTTTTTTTCTAATTCTTTCAAATTAATTCCACCTTCTTTTATTAATAATTTAGAAACATAAAACTTATTTTTTTAATTGGGGTAGGGTTGAAGCACCATGAGGTATAAATAATATCTTGGCTTCTGGCCCTATTGCTTCAATTGCATCGTTTAAAGCCTCATCTATTTCATCATAGATTTTGACAAATAATTTATTTTTTATTTCCTCATCTAAAGATGTTATAAGAGATATTTCACTATCCTTGTGTATCATGGCAATTCTAGAAGCTTTATGTCTACCTAAAATAAATTTTTCCTTTAATTCATTAATAAGTTCATCTGGAGTTAAACCAGATGTTAAGGCATCAGCAAAATTTTCTTCTCCTAAACCATCTTCACAACTAGCAGCTATTATAATTTTACCACCTTGCTTTACTGCTAAACTAGCATTTTCCATAGCTTTATGGGATTGGTATAAATCAATATCCTTAGGCATACCCCCAGGTGAAATAACTACAATATCAGCTAATTCTTCTATTTCACTTTTATAAATATTTTCAATATACTTCTTACCTTCCCTATGAGCTGCTGTGACATCACCGGCTACAACTTTAATTATCTCTTTACTGCTATTTAATACAGCATTACAAATAAAATCAATCCCAACCATATCTCCTATTTCTTCAATTTCTTCTCTTACTGGATTGCCTTCGATTTGGCCACTTCTTGCCAAAGGGTCTAGAAATCTTTGATGGTTTTTCATAATAGTTTCTCTACTACAAACACCAGGAGCTAAAGCCTTTGCTCCTCCGCTAAAACCAGCAAAATAATGATATTCAAGATTACCAGTGGCAATTATAAAATCCGCATTTAAAACCTGATCAAATACTTCTGCCTTTGTTCCTCTTTTAGTAGTTCCTATATATCTACATTTGTCCACATCATGATCTATACATTCGATTCTTTGATACATTTCTTTACCCACTAATTTTTCTTTTTCTTCAGCAGTTTGTTTTCTATGAACTCCTAATCCAAAAACAATTTTTATCTGTTTATCTTTAATCCCGGCTTCATTTAATTCTTCAACAATTGGTGGTACAAGCAAATAGGAAGGAGATGGCCTAGAAATATCACTAGCTAGAATAACAACCTCATCATCCGGTTTAATAAGATATTTTAATCTTTTACTTCCAATTGGTTCAGACAGAGCTCTTTTTACTTCTAATAGAGGGTTTTCAAGTGATTTAACCTCATTAGGTAAAATTGTTTCCATTAAATTTGCTTCAGGAATATTTACTTCCAATTTCTTATTACCATATTTTAATTTATGATTCATAATATCTCCACCTTAATCAATATATTTTTTACATAAAGTAGGAATATCTGTTAATTTTTCTGCCACTTCTATTCCAGCCTCTAAAAATTTCTCTTTTTTATATTTTGCACTGCCTTCTCCTCCAGCTGAAACAATTGCACCAGCATGACCCATTCTTTTTCCTTCGGGAGCAGCTTCTCCGGCAATAAAACCAATTACAGGAGTATTCATATTGTTTTTAACATACAAAGCAGCTTCTTCTTCATCAGAACCGCCAATCTCTCCAATCATTATTACTACTTGTGTCTCTTCATCTTCATCAAAATAAGGTAATAGTTCTTTGAATGTTATACCTTGAATTGGATCTCCCCCGATTCCAATAACTGTTGATTGTCCAATATTTTTCATGGTTAAATTATTGGCTGCTTCATAAGAAAGAGTTGCACTTCTTGAGATAATTCCAACACTACCAGGAGTATATATATTATCAGACATAAATCCAATTTTAGATTTTCCCGGTGAAATAATACCGGGAGTATTTGGACCTATAAGAATACAACCGTTTTTTTGAGCATAAGATCTACAAAATAACATATCATGAAAAGGTATGCCTTCAGCAACTGTGACGATCATTTTTACTCCTCCATCAATTGCTTCAATAATAGCCTCTCTACTAAATCTTGGTGGAACAAATAAAATACTTGCATCAGCATCTGTTGCTTTTACAGCCTCTTTAACAGTATCAAAAACCGGTATACCATTGATATTTTGATTACTCTTTCCAGGTGTAACTCCCCCCACAACTTGTGTGCCATATTTTTGCATTAAATCAGCATGAAAACTTCCTTCACGGCCAGTTATTCCTTGCACTAATACTTTAGTGCTTTTATCAATTATAATACTCATTTTACTCACCACCCTGATTTACACTGACAACTTTTTTTACAACTTCATCTAGATTAGTCGCGGCTTCCAACCCAACATCTTTTAAGATCTCTATCCCTTTTTCTCTATTTGTTCCTTGTAACCTGCACACTATTGAAATATTGTTAGGGACTTCTGACAGTGATTCACTAACTCCCCTAGCTATTTCATCGCATCTTGTAATTCCACCGAAAATATTAAATAAAATCGAATTTACATTCTTATCTTGTAAAACTATTTTTACAGCTTTTTTTACTCTTTCAGCTGTAGCTCCTCCACTTAAATCAAGTATATTTGCTGCTTGAGAACCACTTTCCTCTAAAGAATCTAAGGTAGATATTGCCAACCCTGCACCATTACTTATAATTGAAACATCACCACTTAATTTAATTACAACAAAACCTGCTTGCCGACCTACTAATTCCAATTCATCTTCTTTACCTTCATCCCACATAGTCATTAGTTTTTGTTGTCTATACCGTGCATTATCATCCATTTCTAGTTTACCATCAAGAGCTTGTATTTTGCCATTAGATAAAATAGCTAATGGATTTATTTCCACTAGAAGACAATCATTATACTTATAAATATTATATAAATTTCTTACAATTGGTAATAATTTATCAGTAGTTTTCTTATTGAAATTAAATGTTTTTGCTATTGGTGTTAAATGAAAATCTTGTAATCCCAAGACAGGATCTATATCAATTTTTACAACTTCTTCTGGATTAGTTTTCGCTATCTCTTCTATTTCCATGCCTCCCGATCGACTAAAAATTAATGTATCACATTTCTTACTCCTGTTCATTGTAAATCCCAGGTATAATTCTTCATCTATATCCATCTGTTCTTCAACCAATATTCTATTAACTTCTTCCCCTTTT
>JBEPXG010000137.1:0-5025 GCA_041642015.1 Halanaerobiales bacterium | reverse complement strand
ATCCTACTGTAGGGAGAATGCCTAATGGTGCTTTAGTTGAAAAAGAACTTAATTTTGAACTTGATAAAGAAGAACTCAATTTATTACTACAGACTCCAAACTTTGATACAGCTAATAATATAGCAAAAGCTATAAATGAAAAATTACAGTACAATGATATTGCTCAGGCAAAAGATGCGGGAACAGTTTTAATCCAAGTTCCTGATAATTATGAAGATAGAGTTGTAGATTTTGTGGCCCAGATAAATCAAACAGAAGTAAGAACAAGTATGGAAGCAAAAGTAGTTATAGATGAAAGAACTGGAACAATTGTGATGAGTCATAATGTAAGAATATCGACGGTTGCTGTAGCTCATGGTAATATTTCAGTTACTATAAAAACAAGTGAAGAAGTATCACAACCACCTTCCTTCTCTGAAGGTGAAACAAAGTTAACTCCAGAAACAGAGATTGAGGTTGTAGAAGAGGACGGAAATATAGTTGTAGTAAGTAATGAAAATACTATTAATGATCTAGTAACAGCATTAAATACAATTGGAGCAACACCTAGAGATATAATATCAATACTACAAAAAATTAAAGCAGCTGGTGCATTACATGGAGAAATAGAACTGATTTAGTTAGGAGTTGTAACTATGGAAATAGAAAACTATCAAAATATAAAAACTGAATTAGTAAAACAACAAACTGTTAATCAAAATCAGTTGCAAAACATAAACAACAAAGATGATGAAAAACTAAAGGCTGCAATATCACAGTTTACTTCAGTATTTTTAAAACTTATGTTTCAATCAATGCGTTCAACTCTTCCAGAAGATAATTATATTGATGGAGGATATGCTGAAGAAGTCTTTACAGATATGATGGACGAAGAAGTAAGTAAATTAGGAAGTAAACAAAGTACTTTCAGTAATTTAAATAGATTAATGTTTGAACAGTTAAATCAAGAAGAATAAGCAAAAACCCCCTTTTAAGGGGGTTTTGTTTTATCATTATATATTTTTAAAATTAATAACTTATCTATTAAACGAGCTTTTTATTTCAAAGCCAACATAAAATACATTTAGATCCATAGTTTCTTCTTCTAAAAATGTATTTGCATCTTCATCAAATTCTTTATAACCATAACTATTATTATTGTATCCAAAGTATACTTTTTTATCTTCTTGGAATTCATAGTCTAGAAACATCTTTACCATTCCAAATCTGATTTCATCTTTTTCATCATCTGATGGTGATTGCCAGGGGACCATATCATAACTGATATGGAAATATAAATCATCTCTTAAAGCAGTATCAAAGCCAACAATATAGTTTGTACCAGATGATTTTGTAAGTCCTCCATTAAAACGATCATCATTGTTATAACTACTAAAATTCAAAGATGCAGCATTACCATAAACTCTATACTCACCTTGGTTTAACTCAGCAGGATCAACAGGCATCAAATAATCCATTTGCCAATCATTTAACATTAGCATTGAAAGATAACTTGTAGGACTATATTCTGATATTTCACCAAATTGTGCATATGTAGAACTTCCTCCTAAAACTATGAATATAAATAATACCATAAAAATTACTAATAAACTCTTTTTCATAATAATCTTCCTTTCATTTGCAGGATTTGTAAAATATTTAAAGAAATATAAATAATTATAACAAATATTAATAATTTTAAGTATTACCCGAAAGTATAATATTTAATTGGGGTGAACCTATGTATACTTTATCTAATAAAGAATGGAATCATATATCTAATTTAATAATTAAAACAGGTATGCAAAACACCTTAGATGATTATATCAATGCTGTTTTAAAAGAAGTTGAAGTATTGATACCTTATTATGCTGCAAACTTTTTTATGTATAATAAAGAAAAAGAAGTCATTGACCAACCCAAATGTATAAATATGAAAAAAGATTTGATAAGAGATTACGAAAAATATTATCATAAAATAGATGATATTAAGGATAAAACTTTTGATATAAAAGTACCAATAAAGAGTACAGATATAATGGATTATAGATATTGGAAAAACACAGAGTATTTTACTGATTTTTTAGCTAAAAATAGATTATACTATTCATGTGGAGTTGATATTCATTATGAAGATAAATTATTAGGTACCATAGGATTATTTAGAGAAAAAAATGATTTAGATTATACAGAAAAAGACTTGATAATATTAAATATAATTAAACCCCATCTAGCAAACCAGATGTATAAACTATTTATCTTAAATGGAATATTTAATAACTTAAAAATTAGTAAAAAGTTAAATCAGGGTAAAAACAGATTTAATCTCACAAATCGTGAAATAGATGTGGTAAAACAGATTCTTGATGGAAAGAACAACCATGAGGTAGCAAATAACCTATTTGTTTCAATAAATACAGTAAAAAAACACCTTATGAATATCTATAAAAAGGTGGATGTTAATAATAGGACTGAATTAACTTCATTAATATTAAACCTTTAAATAGCTATTAAATCTTTAATATAGAAGGAAATAACAATAAATTATTGAATTATATAAATATGAAGTATTAATCATGCTTTTGAGAGGAGGAATAAGAATGGATAATAATTTAGTATCTAATATGAGATATGTTTTATCTAAAGCAAAGAACGCTCATCATAAGTATGAACAAAATGTGTTAGATGGAAGGTTTGATAAAGACTGGTATAAGTGGTATGCAGACTTTATTTTAAACAGTAATATTAAAAGTGAGTTGAAGAAAAATATTACCGAAGAAGAAATGGAAAGTTATTTAAAAGAAATTACAGATGAGCATAGTGAAAAAGAACTTAAAGATGATTGGGAAGATTATGCTGCTGAAAAGTTAATCTCTCATTTTAAAGCTTAACTATAATAAGGCAGAAGGGATAATATCTTTTATCCTTTCTGCCTATAAAAATAACTTTATTAAATAAATGACTATATTGATTACAATAGACAAAATAATCATAGAAGTTATTGGAAAAAATATCCTAGAATTTTCTTTTTCTATCCTGATATCACCTGGAAGCCTACCAAACCAACTTAAATTAATATTGAAATAAGAAAATATAAAGCCTAAAAAAGCAATTATTAATCCTAAGTATATTAAAAATTTTGACCAGTTAAATTGATTATTCATGTTTTAAGTCTCCTTATTCCCTATTTATTATTAACCTTATTATATTAAGATTACTAATATTTTTCAATAAAGAAAAGAGGCTAAAAATGGTTGATAAAATAGATATTAAAAGTCTAAAAGATAATTATCCAATACTAGATAAAATAATGGATACAAAAGAAGTCTTATGGCTCAATCCTAAATATAATAAAGATAACCAATCTAACGACTTTAATTTAAGTCTTGAAGATATAATTAAAGCTGACCGAAGATTAAAAAGATTTGCTCCTTACATAGAAGAAGTATTTCCTGAAACAATAGAATCTAATGGGATTATAGAATCAGAGTTAGAAAATTTGTATTCTTTTAAATCAGTATTAAATGATCTTTTTAATATTGATCTTAAAGGAAATTTTTTTGTAAAAAGAGACGATAGTTTACCTATTGCAGGATCTATTAAAGCTCGTGGTGGAATTTATGAGGTATTAAAATATGCTGAAAGACTTGCTCTAGAAAATAATTTATTGAATAAAGACGATAATTATAAAATATTTGCTAATAATAAATTCACAGAATTTTTTTCTAAATACTCTATACAAGTTGGCTCTACAGGAAATTTAGGTCTTAGTATAGGTATTATGGGCTCGACATTAGGTTTTAAAACAACTGTACATATGTCAAAGGATGCTAAAGAATGGAAAAAGTCACTTTTAAGAAAACATGGTGTTGTAGTAAAAGAATATCTATCAGATTATAGTCTAGCAGTTAAAAAGGGAAGAAAAGAGTCATTAAGTGATCCTAAATCATATTTTATTGATGATGAAAAATCAAAAAATCTGTTTTTAGGTTATGCAGTTGCTGCTCTTAGATTAAAAGAACAATTTAAAAAAAGAAATATTGTGATTGATGAGAATAATCCTTTAATAGTTTATCTACCCTGTGGTGTTGGTGGTGGACCGGGTGGAATTTGTTATGGTTTAAAAAAAATATTTAATGATAATGTTCATTGTTTTTTTGCAGAGCCTACACACTCACCTGCTATGCTTATTGGGATGTTAACAGGTTTACATGATGAAATATCTGTCCAAGAGTTTGGTCTTGATAATATAACTCAAGCTGATGGTTTAGCAGTTGGAACTCCTTCTGCTTTTGTAGGTAAGATCATGGAAAACTTATTAACTGGTATATATACAATATCAGATAAAAAGTTATTTATTTTATTAAAAGAATTATATAAACATGAAGATATAAAATTAGAGCCTTCAGCTTTAGCCGGGTTTTATGGACCAGTAATAATACAAAAAGAGAAATCTAGAAATGAAGATATAAAAATCATAAAAAGTACTAATCCAACTCATCTAATTTGGTCTACAGGAGGAAGCATGGTACCAGAAAATGAGTTCAATAAATACTTAAGTATGTAGATTAGGGAGTAATTAAATATGAAAAACTTATTAAAAAACTATTCTTCTTTACAAAAATATAAAGAAAATAATAAAGTGATTATTATAATCACATTAGTATATATATTATCTGCATTTTTAGTTTATTATACAGGTGGAACAAGACATAGTTATTTACATATTATCTATATACCTATTTTAATTACTGCCTATTATTATAAAGGTGTTGGTGGTTTTATTGCAGGAATATTAGCTGGTATAACATTAGGACCATTTATGCCGATCAATACAAATACGATGTTAATGCAGGATACTGTTAATTGGACATTTAGAATGCTATATTTTATACTTACAGGTACATTTGCAGGACTTTTATTTGATCTGTTAGACCATCAGTTAGAAAAAATTAATCAAATAGCTTATTTTGAAGAAAATACAGGACTTCCTAATAAAACCAGCTTTAAAAAAATTATTACAGAAAAAATAAATAAAAATGAAGA
>JBEPXG010000136.1:0-5080 GCA_041642015.1 Halanaerobiales bacterium | reverse complement strand
TTAAAGTAAGTTGGTCTAATATAATAAAAATAATTTCTGGTTTTACAGTATTAATAATGATTATTACATTTACGGGTATAGGACTTCATATTTTAGTATTTCCTCTAGAAAATTATGCTACAAATACCGATGGTTTTAATGAAAAACAAATTGAAGAAATTCCTATTGTAGTTTTAGGTGGAGGAATTAATTATAATGTAACACAGAATATAAGTGAACTTTCATCAATAAGTCGTGATAGATTAATTAAAGGTATTTTAATATCAAAAGATAATAATATGCCTTTAATTTATTCTGGTGGTATAGGTATTGGATATGAAGATAAAGGAGAATCCGAGATAGCTTTAAATTTTGTGAACAATTTTAAAGATATAAATTTTATTAAAGAAAATGAAGCAAGAACAACATATGAAAATGGACTTAAGATTAAAGATTGGTTAAGTGAAAACAACTATAAAAAAATATATCTAGTAACATCAGCAATCCATATGAGAAGAGCTAAAGGTGTTTTTGATAATATAGGAATTAATTACATACCTGTTGTTTCAAACTACACATCGAGTCATAAGTTATCATGGCTTGATTATCTTCCTAATCGTGGTTCTTTAGATGCCAATATGCAAGCTGTCCATGAATGGGTTGGGCTAATCTGGTATAAGATAAACAATAGGATATAAAATAAATAAGGAGGAATAAAATTGAGTGCAGATCTTCATATACACACAACATTTTCTGATGGAAGTTACAAACCAGAAGAAATAGTAGATATGGCGAAAAAAAACGATTTTAAAACAATAGCGATATCTGATCATGACACTTTAGATGGAATTAATCCAGCATTGGAATATGCTAGTAATAAAGATATAGAGGTAATACCTGCAATAGAGTTTTCAACTTTCGAAGGGAAAGCAGAAATTCACATCTTAGGATATTTCATCGATCATGAAGATGATTATTTAAGAAAAAAAGTTAAAAAGATATTTGATTCTCGTAAAATTAGAGCCCAAAAAATGGTTGAACTATTAAATAAACAAAATATTGATATAACCTATAATGAGGTTAAGAATATGGCGAGTGATGATTATATAGGCCGCCCACATATTGCAAAATTGATGATAAAAAAAGGTTATATTAATGAGATGAAAGATGCTTTTACAGATCAATATATTGGTAATGGTGGTAAGGCTTATGTTGAAAAATATAAGTTGAGTCCAGTAGAAGCAATTGATTTAATATTAAATACTGGGGGAGTACCTGTATTAGCTCACCCAGTCTTTATTAATCATGGTGAACCAATGGATAAACAAGATATAAAAAAGTTAAAAGATACCGGACTTTTAGGATTAGAAGTATATCATTCAAAACACAATGAAAAAACAATAGAATATTATAAAAATATAGCTCAAGAACTAGATCTATTGATTACAGGTGGATCTGATTTTCATGGTGAAAATTCACAAGGGGTAAATTTAGGTGATATAAGGTTATCAAATGAACACATTGATAAACTAAAAGAAAAAGTATAATTTTTTTGAAATTAAAGAGGACTATAGGAGTGTTTATTGTATATATTATTAGAGTGTTTATAAACAGGAGGTATTAAAACAAAAAATGATTGAAGCACATGGAGGTAAATTGGTTAATAAGATTGTTGAGGATTCAATGAAAGAAGCGCTTTTATCACAAACAGAAAATATGTATCATTTACAGTTAAGTGAAAGAGATCTTACAGAGGCTGAAAATATTGCTACAGGACTTTATAGTCCAATTGAAGGGTTTATGAATGAAGAGGACTATAATAGTGTAGTTGAAAATATGAGACTATCTGATGGAACTGTTTGGACAATTCCAGTTGTTTTAGGAGTAAATAAAAAAGAATTAGATAATATTAATAAAGGAGATCAGATTGCTCTTACAGATAAATCAGATAATGTTTATGCTGTAATGAATGTTGAAGACATCTATAAATATGATCAAGAAAAAGAAGCGAAAGAAGTATATAAAACTACTTCTGATGAACATCCTGGAGTAAAAAATGTATATAGTAGGGGTGAATATCATTTAGGAGGAGAAATTAGACTTTTAAAAAGAATAAGTCATGAAAGATTTAATGAATACAGACTAGATCCTAAAGATGTAAGAGAACATATTAAAAATAAAGGTTGGGACAGAGTAGTTGGTTTTCAAACTAGAAACCCAATTCATAGGGCACATGAGTATTTACAAAAATGTTCTTTAGAAATTGTTGATGGATTATTACTTTCTCCATTAGTGGGAGAAACAAAAAGCAGTGATATTCCTGTTGAATATAGAATTGAAAGTTATGAAGTTGTAATGGATAAAATATATCCAAAGGGGAGAGTATTTTTATCTGTATTCCCTGCAGCTATGAGATATGCTGGACCTAGAGAAGCTGTATTTCATTCTCTATGCCGCAAAAATTATGGATGTACACATTTTATAGTGGGAAGAGATCATGCTGGTGTAGGAGACTATTATGGAACATATGAAGCACAAGAGATGTTTGATAACTTTACAAAAGAAGAGATTGGAATCACACCTTTAAGATTTGAATATTCATTCTATTGTAAAGAATGTAAGTCAATGGCTACAACAAAAACATGTCCACATGATAGTGATAATCACATAGGATTAAGTGGAACCAAAGTAAGAAGATTGTTAAGAGAGGGAAAAAGACCACCTGAGGAAATGACTCGTCCAGAGGTTGCAGATGTTTTAATTAAAGGAATGGCAGAAAATAACTAATATAACATATATTTTGAAGGGAGTAATTAATTATGAAAAAAAGAGCTAAAGGTGTTACAGTATGGTTTACAGGTTTGAGTGGAGCAGGAAAAACAACAGTTGCTCTAGAAGTAGAAAAACAACTAAAAGAAAGAGGTTACTATATACAGAGATTAGATGGAGATATTGTTAGAGAAAAATTAACAAAAGATCTAGGATTTTCTAAAGAAGATAGAAATAAAAATATAGAAAGAAATACTTTTGTAGCAAAAATTCTTACAGACAATGATATAATTACACTTTGTTCATTTATCTCACCTTATCAATCAGCACGTGACTATGCTCGTCAAGAAATTAGTCAGGTTGGTGAATTCATTGAAGTTTTTGTAAACCCACCTCTAGAGGTATGTGAAGAAAGAGATGTAAAAGGATTATATAAGCAAGCTCGTGAAGGTAAAATTGAAAACTTTACTGGAATTTCTGATCCATATGAAGAACCTAAAAATCCTGATATCGAGTTAAGAACTGATAAAGAGTCAGTTGAGGAAAGTGCAGAAAATGTTATTAACTATTTAGAAGAAAAAGAATTAATATAACAAGTCAAATGGAGGTATTTTAAATGGGTGATAACAAGGCTACAATCAAAATCCCCAGAAATTTATATCAAAATTTAAATAAGATTATAGATAACTCAGGCTTTAATAGTGTTACAGAATTTATAGTATATGTACTTAGGGATTTAGTTTCAAACCATAAGATGAATAATAAAAAATTAAGTGAATCTAGAGAAGAACTTTCAAATGAAGAAATTAAAATGATAAAAAAACGTTTAAAAAGCTTAGGCTATTTAGAATAAGATTTAATATTTAATTCATCTATGATATAATATATAGCAAATAATATAATAAAAGGTAGGTGAAATATATGAAGTTCTTTATTGACACTGCCAACTTAGAAGAAATAAAAACAGCTGCAAGTTTTGGTGTTATAGATGGAGTAACAACAAATCCTTCCTTAGTTTCAAAAGAAGGAGATATCGACTTTCACACTAGAATTAAAGAGATTTGTGAGATAGTTGATGGACCTGTAAATGCAGAAGTTGTAAGTATTGACACCGATGGTATGATTGAAGAAGCTAGAGAATTAGCTGAATTAGCTTCCAATGTTGTTGTAAAAGTTCCTATGACAATCGATGGACTTAAAGCTGTAAAGACACTTTCAAAAGAAGGTATAAAAACAAATGTTACATTAGTATTTTCTGCTAATCAAGCATTATTAGCTGCAAAAGCAGGAGCTACTTTTGTGAGTCCATTTATTGGTAGACTTGATGATCGTGCCCATGATGGAATGGATTTGGTTAAAGAAATAAGAACTATTTATGATAACTACTGTTTTGAAACAGAATTATTAGCAGCAAGTATCAGACATCCTTTACATGTTAAACAAGCAGCACTAGCAGGAGCAGATATAGCTACAATTCCTTATAGTGTTATTGAAAAGATGTCTAAACACCCACTAACAGATACCGGTTTAGATAGATTTTTAAGTGATTGGAAGAAATTCCAAGATCAAAAATAAATAAAAAAAATTAACCAGTGGTTTTTATGCCACTGGTTTTTGTTTTCTCTTGTATATTTTAATAACTGGAAGAAAGGAATATTAATAATGAGAATACTTTCTGTATTAATGCGAGTATATAATTTTCTTAAAGACAAAAATGTAGTATGGTATAAGAAACTATTTTTGTTATTACCACTAATATATTTAATAATCCCTTATGATTTTGTTGGAGATTTTATTCCAGTAGCTGGTCAAGTTGATGATATTGCAGTTTTTGTTGTTTTATGGCCTTTTTTAAAAAGGATGATGGACAAATATCAATCTGAACAAAAAGAAGAAGAAAATATTGATAACTCTGATTCTATTAATCTTGATAAAGATGATTATGATGTTGAATGAAATTTAATTCAACATAATATAAATAAAAAAGTATTAATTTTTTTGATAAACTACTATTCATAGAAATGATTTATAAAAAGTTTTTCAAATGTTATTCTTGTGTATATGGGAATAATGATAATATGAATAAAACACATGCAAATACAAATATTGAGATTCCTAACCAAATTGAAACAATTGGGAAGATTGAAGATATAAATAGATAATCTTGATTAATAGCCCATACTAGAATTTTGACATCCTCCCCGCCCGTTCCTATCGTAACGAACGAGGATTCCTTAAAGAAACTTACGAGGTTGTCTGCTGATTAAATGCCAGTCCATTTCTGGTAGGCAAGTATGACGCAAACTTTAGGCTGTGCCATCAGCCCTCCTAA
>JBEPXG010000135.1:0-5085 GCA_041642015.1 Halanaerobiales bacterium | reverse complement strand
CCAATAATTGAAGCAACAAACCAACTAAAAGCCCCAGCTTTTCCTCCACCCCATTTAAAACCCATTATAAGTGTTAAAATAGAGATTAAAGGAATAAATGATAAAAATAGATATAGTAAGTTTAATTCCTGTTCCATCAAAGATTCTCCTTTATAGTGCATTTATTAAATTATTATATCAGTATATATTGTCTAATTTCAATTAATAATTTGTTAATAATATAAAAAAACATAAGGTAGTTCAACAAGAATTTAATATACAAACTATATCTCCATAAGTTAAAATTCTTGTGAACTACCTATTAAATATATTCTTTCATTTAAAATGATATTAATTTTGGTTAAATTAACTATTCTTTTATCACAGGATAATCAATTAAAGAAAGATAGTCATCTAATGTTCCATCTGATAAAAAACAGTCTATAATTTCTCTACCTAAAGGTAATAATTTATCATAATCATAGTTTGATAAATAATCTCTAAAGAAAGTATTTAATATTTTAGCTCCTTGATCAAATGCTTTTTCACCAACTTCAGGTTGATTTTGAACTTTGAGAAGTTCTCTTTCAATCATCTGACCTTCAACCATTATATCTTTTAAGTTATAGCCTAAAAGCGGTGATCTAGAAGGTTCAATTTGATCTTTAGTAAACCAAGCACCACCTCTACGAGCCAAATACTCTCTAGCTATCCATTCAGGCATAAAGCCTACATCCCATGCTCCAATATGTTGATTTGGACATAATATATATTTTACCTCTGGTGAATCTACAATTTGTTTTAATAATATATTAGCCTGATCTACCCTACGTCCAGTTGCAAAAGGCCAATATGAACCTACACCTTCAGAACTCATTCCTTCACTGTCATTAATACTTGGATTACCATAACCACGAGGAGAAACAAGTCTCCACAACCAGGCTAATGCAGGTGGTAAAACATGAAATAATCCTAATATACCATATGTTGGTTTTTCCTTTGTACAGGGAGGAGTTCTAACTCCAAATCCTCTTACATCAATATCAACTTCACCTTTTATTACATCTGGAACATCTTTGCGAGGTATTACTACCCTTGGATTAGGACAGGGTTTTCCCGGTTTATCTTCTATATGTTCCCAAATTAAAGCTGTACTATCAGGTGCTGCATCAATATTTAAAAATAGTAATGGGTTTTTAGGATGACAGGTTATTGATTCTAAATGCTGATCAATTCCATATTGATCAATATGATCTACCCTAACAAACCATGCATTTTCAGCATCTTTTAATGTTAACTTACCCTTTTTATTTTGTAAATATGCAGGTGTAACAGCCATATCATCAGCTATAGGACGTAAAGAACAACCCTGTGGTAATGTTATCTTATATTTATCACCAGTTACTTTGTTTTTACCAAGTAATATCCTACCACTTCTTTCACGGTGCATATCTTGCAGCATTTCTGATTTGCCAGCTCCACTAGCTCCTTCATAAGCAATATTTAATTTGTTATCATAGGGTGTAATAACTTGAACAGCTGAACAGTGTAAAGTCGGCCATTCATTTTTTTCTCCTAAGTTAATTAGCATACTATATACACCTTTTTTGGCACTAGGTCCTGGATATAAGTTATAGCTAAATAGTTCATAACCTTCTTTCAATCTATTATGAACTACAACCTGTTTACCATCAAAGTGAGTATGTCTAAACGGAGGTGCAACAAAAATATATCCCTTAGGTTTAATCTTTTTATCAATATTTGAAAGATCTTTAATACCCTGAAGTAATGATAAACCAAATGCAAAAAATCCTGCATTTGCAGGAGCAATTGCCATTACAGGATAGTCTAAATTATCTGGTCCGGCTTGAAAAACAAAAGCAACTAATTTTTGTTCTTGCAGCCACTTAAATGTTTCAGATCTTGTTTTATCAAATTCTTCATTAAATCTTTCTTTGTATCTTGTCTTATCAGTAGGATACTGATCTGCTATCACCATACAATCCGGATCTCTTCTTCTCATATATGGGTCTAAAAAGTTTGCAGAGATACCATTTCTTACTTTACATACCTCTGCTTCAACCACTTTTTTATTTTCACTTATCTTATATTCAACATTTTTGCATCCTTGATCAGTTTTTTTAACTGATAGTTCGATTAGTCGCTCTACATTATCTACAATTTCAAACTCAGTACAATTCTTAAAAATAGTCTCTACTTCATTGGTTAATATAAATTTCTTTAACAGTTTCTTATATTCCATGATCTACTCCCTACTTTCTACTATTATTATATATTATATTTTTTAATTTACCAGCGAGCTTTATACCCTCTGGTATCAATGTGTATAAAAGGACTATGAGATGATGTCTTTCTATAAAGTCCAAGACCTCCTATATATTCTTGATATTCTCTATTATTATAAGATTCTTCTACTGTATTATACAATAGGTTTGCATCTTTAATAGTAACTCTTCCATCACCATTTAAATCATCCATTTGTCCATCACGAGGATTAACATCAATATATATATCTGCTGCATCACCAAAAACATGTCTACTCAATTCTACATTACCCAACATTTTATTATAATATGGTGTTCGATATCCACTCATGATATGAAATGTATCAGCATAAAATCCTTTTTTATTTACTTGAACCAATAAATATTCTAATTTATTTAATAACAATTCTTTTAAAACAATATATTTAGGATAATTGCTTTGTTGCTTACAGATAAACTGACTTAATTTAAAATGAGGTGTTAAAAACGTATCTTTGTTCTCTCTAGTTACTTTTATAAATCCTTTTGGGAGTGTATAACTTTCTTTATATTTATCTGGAATTATAGGATAATTTCCTATCCTATAACCATTTATGTACTCTCCCTGCATATTACTAAACGGCTCTAACACAAAAATATTCAATATTATTCTTTGTTTTAGATTTTGATTTGTTATAGATAGTTTATAGTTTCCTACTTCATTTGGAGCTTTAAACTCCCATCCATAATTATTATTACTTAATAACTTTAAACTATCATTACCTATGATATATTTATGATTGTTATTAGGATCATAGACATTTATGTTTATTTCTTCATTTGGTAAAACAAAAATACTATAAATATCATGTGAAATTAAAGATTCATTATAAACAAGTTGGAAATCTGTTGTTCTTTCATTAAATGCATTTGCTGGAATATTGATTGTTAAAAATAAAATTAAAAATATTACTAAAGTTAGTTTTTTAATCATTTTCTACCTCTCTTCATATAATTTTATTAAAAGCTTCTATTAATCTTTTATCTCTATTATAAATATCTTTTCTAAAATTTAAACCATTTTCTTCAACCCATGCTGTAAAGTATACAATGTGTACTGGTATATATTCATTTAACCCAATTATAGTCTCCTTGTTTGTTTTTAGTATATCTTCAATCCTTTGAGGGTTCCATTTATTATTTACCTTCAAAATATATTCAGCTAATTTAAATGGTTCTTCTACTCTTATACAACCTGAACTAAATGATCTATCTGTTTGTGAAAATAATTCTTTAGCAGGTGTATCATGTAAATATATACTAAATTTATTTGGAAACATAAACTTTATTTGACCTAAAGCATTATTTGGACCTGGATCTTGTCTTAAAAAGTATCTGAAATTATTTTTATTTAACTCTTCCCAGGGTACTGTTTCAGGATCTACCTCAATAAATTCACCTTCATACATAGTTAATACAGTATAATTATTCTCCTCAAGATACTTTATATCCTTTTTTATTAAAGGTAATTTGTCTTTAACAGCTATACTTCTGGGAACATTCCAATATGGATTAAGTGCTAGATATCTTATCCTATCACTAAATACAGGCGTGCTTCTTTGCTCTTGACCTACAATTACATTCATATCAAATAGCATTTCGTTGTTTTCATAAACATCTAATTTATAATCAGCAATATTGACTAATACATATCTATTACCTAAACTTTGAGGAAGCCATCTTAGTCTTTCAAGATTAATTTCTATTGTTGTAATCCTTTCATCAATATCCACATTTAACTCTTTAATAGTATTTGGTCCTACAATACCATCAGCTTTAAGACCATGTTTTTTTTGAAAACTAATTACAGCTTTTTCTGTAATTTTATCAAAATTTTGATTAATTACATCATTATATTGATCTGTTTGCTGTAACCTTTCTTTTAACTGAATCACTGCTGGATCTTGTATACCCTTTTCAAGATTTTTATTACTTTCTACTTTTTTAAATCCACCATTTTCTTTTATTAATTTGTACTTTGTTAGATTTTCTTTTAATTTATTATAATTATCACTTTGAGGTAAAAGTGAGTATAAGTAATTTTTTATTCCATTATTAGAAATGTTTTCTAAAACCTCTTTTATATCAATATCTGCACTTTCATTAACCCAATCAACTTCTATTTCTTCGGGATCTAAAAAACCATTAGTAAAATGAGCATTTAACAAAAGAAATGAATTAGATAATATAATATCTACTCTTGCTATTTCTTGAAAAGTTAAACTTTTTTTATTAAAAAAATTATTAAGATAATTGTACCTATAAAAATACTTCCTTAGTCCTTCCTCATCAACATCTTTTATAATATCCATTAGTTCATAAGCTTCATGACTTAAACGTCCATTTCTAAACCAAAATGGATTATAGTTGTTTTCTTTATAACTTGTTAGTAATTCATCTAAAAAACAAGGGGGATCTAATTTCAGATTATTTAGTTTGCACTCTGTAAAGTTATTTAATTGAACCTCAATTTCATTATTAATCGGACTTTGTGCATATATAGGAAAAGCCCAAATTAATATTATCAATGAAATGATTATTAGAATATAATAATTATTATTATTCATATTTTTTCCTTTCTTAAACCAAAATGAACTAATAATCCTAAAACAAGTTATAATTATTCAACTTATATATATCTTAAACAAAAAAATACAATAATTCAAATGTATTTTTTTCCATTTATATCAACAGTTAACACATAAGATAATTATTAGTTCAACTTAAATCCCTAGAAACCATAAGATGAAAAGTAATAACATTAAAATATTTAACCATAACA
>JBEPXG010000134.1:0-5139 GCA_041642015.1 Halanaerobiales bacterium | reverse complement strand
GAGATTTAATAGATTCGCTTTATGCAGATAAAAGAAAAACCACTTCAAAGCTGGCTTTAAGATGTGAAAGAAAATATAATCAAGAGATGCTAAAAAAAGAAAAAGTTGACGATTATAAAAATATAGAAAAACAGATATATGACAAAGGTTTTGATTATATTTATGGTTTTTTTGTTACAGGGCTTTATGCAGCTGCTGGTCCTTTAACCATCTGTGTAATAAGGTTAAATAGATTTTCTGAAATTAAAGATATTAGGTATTCAAATAAATTAACTGAAAATAGTAGAAAAAAGGTATATAATATAATTAGTAAAGATATAGAATATATAAAAACTTTGGATTTAAGTTCTTCTGAAGTTGATAAAAAAGGTTTAAAAAAATGTATAGTTGATGGTTATAAAACATTAAAGAATAATCTTGTTACTAACTTGGATAGTGATGACAGTAATTACTTTATATATTATAAATATGGTTTAGAGCATGAAAACAAAAAAATTATAAAAAGTACTAATAAAAGGGTTTATCTGTTAGCTGCTGCATCTATAATAGCAAAAATTCATCGAGAACAAAAAATGAAAAAAATACATGAAAAATATCCTGAATATAACTTCAACCAAAATTTTGGTTATATTACAGATAAGCACAAAAATGCAGTTAGGGAACATGGTTTTAGTAAAGTACACAGAAAAACATTTAATTTTGAAAAAAAATTAAAATTTAACTTCTAAGGATGGGGGTTTTAATATGTTTAAAAGTTCTTTTCAAATAGGTAAAATTTCTGATATCCCTATCAAGCTTCATATAAGTTTTATTATAGCCTTGCCGTTTATTGCCTGGGCAGTATCAACTAATATTGAAATGTTATCAAAAATAATGGACATTCCTTATCAGAATATGATCTTATCTGATTATATTTTAGGATTACTTATTACATTATTTCTTTTTACTAGCGTTGCTTTACATGAACTAGGGCACTCCTTTGTTGCTAGGTCTAAGGGACAACAAATTAATAGTATTACCCTTATGCTTTTAGGGGGAATTGCAGAAATTAAAGAGATGACTGAAAATCCTGATGATGAGTTAAAAATATCTCTTATTGGACCTATGGTTAGTTTAGCTATAGGACTTACATTTATATTAATTGCTCAATTGATTTCAAGTATACTTGTTGCTGACTTAAGATTTTTAATTTTATATTTAGGGCAGCTTAATGTCTTTTTGGCAATTTTTAATCTCTTACCAGCATTTCCAAATGATGGTGGTAGAGTATTAAGGGCATTAATTGCTAAAAGAAAAGATTTTTTAAAGGCAACTCAAATAGCTGTTATGGTAAGTAAAATAATTGTATTCTTATTTGGAGTTATTGGATTTTTATATGGAAATTTTATTTTAATATTGATTGCATTTTTTATATATATGAGAGCAAATCAAGAATTTCAATATAGTATGATAAAAGAGACTCTATCCGACTTACGTGTAAAGGATTTAATGAGTAATGATGTTTCATATATTTCCAGTAATTTAACTGTTAAAGAACTACTTGATATGATGCTTCAAAAAAGCCATAGTGGTTATCCGGTTATGGATGATGGTAAGTTAATTGGTTGTGTAACAATGGAAGATATTAGAAATATAAAAAAAGATAATCATCAAGAAATCTATGTTAATGATATTATGTCAACTGATATTAAAAAAATATCTCCTGAACAAGATGTTAATAAAGCATTACAAATCTTACTGGAAGAAGATATTGGTAGATTGTTTGTAATGGAGAATGATCAATTAGTTGGCATTATAACAAGAACAGACATTTTTAATGCATTTAAGATAAAACAAGTTGAAAAAAATTTATAGGAGAATTAATATGGAAAATAATATGAATTATTATTTTAAATTAAGAGAAAAAATAAAAAATAATGTAGCTAAGATTTCTGAAAACAAAAGTTTACCTGAAGTATTGCTTTTTGCTCCAGATATTTTTTATTTGTTGATTAATTTAATGAAAGATCCTGAAATACCAAAGTCTAAGAAAATAAAATTAGGAGCTGTTGTAGCATATTTTGTAACTCCTTTTGATATGTTACCTGAAGCGTTAATAGGTCTTTTTGGATATATTGATGATATAGCTTTATCAGCTTTTATTTTAAATGATCTAGTTAATGGAGTTAATCCAGAGTTAATAAAAAAACATTGGCCTGGAGAAGAGAATATCTTAGATGTAATTCAAAAGATATTAAGTGATTCAGATAAATTTATAAATAAAAATATAATAAGTAAATTAAAAAAGCTAATTGACTAATAAATAATAGAATTAGGGAGTATAGCAAATATGGATGAAGACAAGTTAGATTTAAAAAGGATGTTTAATAAAAAGCGAAGAAAAAGAGCAGAAAAATATAATAATAAAAAAACGAAAATCAATATAATAAATAATATAATAAAAATATCTATATTGGTTTTGTTTTTTTACAATAGATTTGAGGTTGAAATATTTAACGTTATACCAGAGTATCATTGGATAAGTATTAAATTATTTATATATATATTTGTATTGTTTATATTATATATTTTTATTGAAACTTTATTAGACTATTTTACTATTTATAAACTGAAGACAAGTTATAAACTTAATAATCAAGGTGTTAAAGATTGGATATTAGATAAGATTAAATCATTTATATTATCATTTTTATTTATATATTTATTATCATATCTATTTTTATATTTATATAATAGATCTCCTAATTATTGGTGGTTTTCCTTTACAGTAATTCTTTCCCTATTTATTTTACTACTTAATTATTTACTTCCAATTGTAATTTTACCAATTTTTTATAATTTAAAATCCTATCCTGAAGGTGAACTAAAAAATAAACTGATGAGTAAGTTTGAAAAATTAAATATTAAAATTGAAGATATATATGAAATAAACTTAAGTTCTAAAATTTCTTCGGCCAATGCAGCTGTTGTGGGTATGGGTAAGACTAGAAAGATAGTATTAAGTGATAATTTAGTTGGAAGATTTAGTGAGGAAGAAATTGAAGCAATTTTATGTCATGAAATAGGTCATCATATTAATAAAGATATCTATAAGAACTTAATTCTTTCTCCTATTTTTATAATATTAACTACTTATATAATTTATAGGATATTACCATATATTATATCTATATTTGAGTATCAAGGTTTAAATTCAATTATTAGTATTCCTATTATATTAATCACATGGAGTATTATTTATGGAATCTTTACTCCTTTACAGTTATTTTTAAGTAGAAAGTATGAAAAAGAAGCAGATAAGTATGCATATAAAGTTATTGATGAACCAATTTATTTGGCTAAAGCTTTTGTTAAGTTAGCAGATGATAGTTTATCTAGATTGGATTATAGTTGGTGGGAAAAATTATTTAAAGCTTCACATCCATCTATAAAATCGAGAATTATTAGTGCAAAAGAATATGCAAAAAATAATGAATCCAAAGAGGGTGAGATTAATGGAACATAAAACATTATATTTTGAAGATGATATGTTGAAACTTATTGATCAGAGAATCTTACCATTAGAAATTCAATATTACACAGCAGAAACCTATCAGGAAGTCTGTGAGGCAATTAAAAAGATGGTTGTGCGCGGAGCCCCTGCGATTGGAGCTTGTGGAGCTTATGGGTACTATTTAGCTGTTAAACAGTATATAGGCGAGGATAAAGAGCTATTTTTAGAGAAAATGGCATCGGCTAAAAAAGAACTTTTGGCAACAAGGCCAACTGCTGTAAATTTAAGTTGGGGAATAAAGAAAATTGAAAAAGAGTTAGAAAAAGTGTTAAAAAAAGATTTAGATAAAAATAGTATATTAAAAAATATTTTAAAAATAGCTGATCAAATTGCGGAAGATGATATAAAAACAAATAAAAAGATTGGACATTTTGGGAATAAATTAATAGAGATTGGGGATAATATCTTAACTCATTGTAATGCTGGTGCATTAGCTACTGTAGGATATGGTACAGCATTAGGGGTTATAAGAGCGGCACACAATTCAGAAAAACAGATAAGGGTTTTTATGGATGAAACTCGTCCTAGATTACAAGGAGCAAGTCTTACAGCCTTTGAAATGAAAGAAGAGAATATTCCGGCGACTTTAATTGTTGACAATACAGCAGCAACTCTTATTAGAGATAAAAAAATAGATAAAATAGTAGTTGGAGCAGATCGTATTGCTAAAAATGGAGATACAGCAAATAAAATTGGTACTTTTATGTTATCTGTTTTAGCTAAAGAATATGATGTTCCTTTTTATATAGCTGCTCCAATTTCAACTATAGATTTTAGTATTGATAATGGTAGTCAAATTGATATAGAAATAAGAGAAGATAAAGAGATAACAGAAATAAGAAGTGTTCAAATAGCTCCTGAGGATATTGATGTATATAATCCTGCTTTTGATGTAACTCCAGCAGAGAATATAACTGCTATTATAACTGAAAAAGGAATAATTCGACCTCCTTTTATTGAAAATATAAATAAATTTAATTCTAATTAATAGGAAGGGATATAATTATGACTGATAATACTATTGCTATTATTTCTGATATACATGGAAATTTAACTGCATTAAAAGCTGTTTTAGATGATATAAAAAATAATAAAAACAAGATTGATCAAATATTATGTTTAGGAGATCTTGTAGGTTATAATCCTGAGCCTGAAAAAACTATCAATTTAGTTAAAAAATCCTGTGATATAGTAATAGGAGGAAATCATGATAAATCTATGGTTGATGAAGTAGATACAAGATGGTTTAAATATTCAATAAAAAAATCAATTCAATGGACAAAAGAAAATTTAAGTAAAGAAAGTTTAACTTATTTAGACTCGCTTAAACTTCGAGAAGATATTACAATAGGGAATTATAATTTAATTTTAGCTCATGGTAGTCCAAAGCGGAGTTCACCTTTTCAATATATATTTAATGAATATGATATTAAAAATATTGAACCTTTAATTTTTAATTCTAATATATTATTTATAGGACATACTCATGTTCCATCATGTTATTATAATCAAGGTGAAGGATGGAAAAAAAACAAAAGTAATGATATTAAAATTAATCCGAGTCTAAACTATGTCATTAATGTTGG
>JBEPXG010000133.1:0-5319 GCA_041642015.1 Halanaerobiales bacterium | reverse complement strand
TAGTAGATGGAACTGGTGAGGAGATGAATCAAGGTACATTAACAAGGTATCTAGGTGAAATTATCTGGTTTCCAACTGCTGCTTTAAGTGAATATATTACATGGGAAGAAATTGATAATAATAATGCTAAAGCAACAATGAGCTATCAAGGTACAACAGCATCTGCAAATTTTGAATTTGATAAAGAAGGAAAATTAGTAGAATATAGCTGTGAAAGATATTATAGTGGTGATGATGGGTATAGATTAGAAAAATATCATGCACCTGTTTGGGATTATAAAGAGTTTTCAGGAATTAAAATCCCAACAAAAGCAAAAGCTATCTGGAGATTAGATTCAGGTGATTATGAATACTATGAGATGGAAATAACTGATCTTGAGTTTAATATAAATAATACATATTAAATATTGTTGGTTATTAATTGAGAGGAGTAGAACTAAATTGAAAATAAGAAAAAATAATATTACTTTAATTTTAATTTTGACATTTTTAATTCTTTTTAGTAGTTTATCATTTGCACAAAACATAGAGGATATTGATTCAGTTGAATCATTTTTTGATGGATTTTTAGAATCTCAAATGAAAGAATATAAGGTACCTGGAGTAACATTATCGGTTGTAAAAGATGGAGATATTATTTTTAAAAAAGGTTATGGTTATTATGACCTTGAGAATAATAAAAAAGTAGATTCGGATAAAACTTTGTTTAGAGCGGGTTCTGTTTCTAAACTATTCATTTGGACTTCCATAATGCAACTTGTGGAAGATGGTCAAATTGATTTGGATGCAAATATAAATGAATATTTAGATTTTGAAATCCCGAATCAAGTAGTTGGTGTTGATAATGAAAATGTGAAATCAATAACTGTAATGAACTTACTTAATCATAATGCAGGATTTGAAGATAAAATAAAAGACCTTTTTGTTATTTCTAAAAATGATATTAATCCTTTAGGTACATATTTAAAAGAATATATGCCTGCTAGAGTATATCCTGCAGGAAGAGAAATGGCCTATTCAAACTATGGATCAGCCTTAGCTGCATATATTGTTGAACGTGTTTCAGGTATGAGTTTCAATGAATATGTAGAAGAGAATATATTTCAACCTCTAAATATGAATCATAGTACTTTTAGACAACCAATACCAGAAGATATTAATGGAGAGAGTTCTTTAGGTTTTGCCTATATAAATGGTGCTTATCAAAGTGATCAATTTGAATATATTCAACCTTATCCTGTTGGTTCCTTAAGCATTACAGCCAATGATATGTCTAAATTTATGCTTGCACATCTAAATTATGGAAGTTATCAAGGAAATAAAATCTTAAACTTTGATACTACATATGAAATGCATTCAAAGACTTTTTCTCATCATGAAGACTTTTCAGGAATGGCACATGGATTTATTGAAATGGAATACAATGGATATAGAATGATCACTCATGGAGGAGATACATTATTATTTCACAGTGGTCTATATTTGATACCAGAACTCGATATCGGGTTATTTGTGTCATACAATGGTAGAGATGCAGCCATGGCAAGAGATTCATTAATAAAGAGTTTTATGGATCGATATTTACCTAAAAAAGAAAATAGCATGAAAGTATCTGATAACAGCAATTTTATTAATCCAAAACTTTTAGAAGGTAAATATATAATAAATAGAATAAACCATACTACTTATGAATCAGTATCAAAGTATTTTTCAATAACAAATATACAAGTTGATAGTAATGGAGATATAATATATAACTTCATGGGACAAACTAATCGATTAAAACAAATTGAACCTGGAGTATTTTATGATAATGAAAGTGGAAACAAACTATATGCTAATGTAAATCAAGAAGGTAAAGTTAATGAGCTTTGGACAAACAGTCCTAATGTTTTAAAGAGAGCTTCATGGCATGAAGGACTTTTAATAAACGTATTATTTGTCATAGGTTTTATTATCTTAACATTAATACTTTCATTTATCTGGATTAAATCTTTATTTGGTAGATCAATAAGAAATAGATATATCTTTGAAAAACTAATTCCAATTATATTTGGGTTTATCACAATAGGATTTTTAGCAGCAATAGCTTTAGTATTTTCAGATATACATCCATTATATAATATCCCTTATCTATTCTTACAAGATTCACCATTATTTAATAATATAATGATGTTTATTTGGATTTTACCAATTATGTTAATTTTACTTCTCTATACTCACTATAGAGTTTGGTCAATTAGAAGTTGGAAGACATCTGGCAAGATATTTTACACTATCTATACAATATATTCAATAGGTATTGTCTGGTGGCTATACAACTTAAACATATTAACACTATAATCTTAGGTTGGGAGGTGTTAATCATTGGAACTTACAGTTTTAGTAGATAATAATACTTCAATTGATAAATACTTTAAAGGGGAAGCTGGATTATCATATTATATCAAAGAAGGAGACACTAAAATCTTGTTTGATGTTGGTTATTCAGATATATTTATCAGCAACTCACATAAAATGGATCTGGATATAACCGATGTTGATTATCTAGTTCTGTCACATGGTCATATTGATCATACTGGAGGATTAGATTCTCTAATAAAGTATTACTCTGAAACATTAGAAAGTAAAGATCATTATCCAAAAATTATTGCACATCCTGATTGTTTTAAAAGAAAGTACTACAAAGATAATACTTCTATTGGAATAAATATATCCAAAAGTATTTTAAATGATTTATTTGATATAAAAGAAACTAAAGAATCGATTTGGATAACAGAAAAATTAGTATACTTAGGAGAGATAAAGAGAATAAATGATTTTGAAGCACAAAAACCATTAGGATATATCAATAAAATTGATGAAGATTGCAGAGATTATTTATTAGATGATTCTGCCCTGGCATATATTTCGAAAGAAGGTTTGGTAATTATCACTGGTTGTTCTCATTCTGGAATATGCAATATAGTTGAACAAGCAAAAAAGATAACAAATATTGATAAAGTAGTAGATATTATTGGAGGACTTCATTTAAGAAATCCAGATAACTATAAAATGGAAAAGACAAATCAATATATAGAACAACTTAATTTAAAACAATTACATGCCTGTCATTGTACTGATCTTTTGAGTAAAACAGAATTATCAAAAGTTGCTAATCTAAAAGAAGTCGGAGTTGGAGTAAAGTTGTCTTATAAATAGTCTAAAGGAGAGAGATTTAGATGAACTTTGCAGCATATTATTCAATTGGTTTAGGAGTTTTAATGATAATACAATGGATATTCTTTGTTTTAACAGGTTCAGTACCTGGTTTCTCTATAACTCCTATTGAAATATCTGTCCATATTTTTATAGAAATATTAACTGCAGCAATTTTAATCATTGGTGGTATGAAAACTCTTAAAACAAAAATTATTAATCTAAACCTTATAGGATTAGGAATGGTTATATATGCAATTATAAATGCATCAGGTTATTTTGCTCAACTTAATCAGTGGATATTTGTAGCTATGTTTGCAGTTCTTTTAGTGTTTTCATTATATTCATTAAAATTGCTTTGGAAAGGAGAAGCAAATGAAAAAAACTAGTTATAAAATACCATATGTTTTATCTTATATAATTATTTTATTAACTGTAGTAGCTACTTTAAGTGGCATATTTGGCAAGGGTATGTATCAAGATAATTTGTTAGTTGTATCGGCTTGGACAGGTACAGATATTATAACATTGCTATTGGCAGTACCAATATTTATTTATTCTTTAGTTCTTTATAGAAAAAAGCAAATCTTAGGTTTACTCTTAATGTTTTCAATGATTTTTTACTCATTATATAACTATGCATTTTATCTATTTAGTGCAGCACTAAACAGTATATTTTTAATATATGTTGTTATTTTTGCTCTTTCTTTTTATTCAATTTTAGTATTAACTAGAAAAATAGATGTAGATTCTATAAATAGAAAGTTTAAAGAAAAGACACCGGTAAAAATAATTGGAGGGTTTATGATATTAGTTGCTATAATATTAGGTGCTTTTCATATAAGTTTATCTTTAAGTTATGTAGTAACCGGTCAAATACCAGCAATTGTAACCAGTGTTAACCATCCTACAAATACAATTGCTGCCTTAGATTTATCTTTTGTTGTACCTGTAGCTTTATTTGGAGGATACAGTTTAATTTATAAAAAAAGATGGGGATACTTAGTTTCTGTGATCTGGAATGTAAAAGGATTTGTATATATGTTAGCCTTATCATCAGCTGCAATAGTTGGGTATGTAAATGGAGCTACTGATACATTAATGGAACTTATGTTATGGGGTCCAATTGGTTTTGGTTGTTTAATTATGTCTTATCTATTAATTAAAAACATAAAAGATGATAGCAAGTTCTATTAAAAGATATTTAGGAGTATTAAATTATGGAAAGAGTTACTTTCAAAAATCAAACAGGATTAAATCTAGTTGGTGACTTACATAAAGCAGATTCTGATAAAATTATAATATTAGCACATGGTTTTACAAACAACCGAAGTTCACAAAAAAGATTTGATCGATTAGCTGTTAGTTTAACTGATAATCAGTTCAATGTCTTAAAGTTTGATTTTAGTGGTTGTGGTGAAAGTGATCCTGCAATAATAGAGTTAGAACAAGAAGTTGAAGACTTAAAAACAGCTATAAATTATGTAAAACAGAAGGGCTATAAAAAAATAGCATTGTTTGGAAACAGTTTAGGAGGATTAGTCTGTCTTAAATCCTATAACAAAGAAATAAAGACAATGGTATTAACCGGTCCTATAACAGACAGCATGAACTATAACTGGGAAGATATTTATTCCAAAGATAAAATGAATGAGTTAGATAAAAAAGGATATATAACTTTAAAAAGTAAACAGCTAGGAGCAAGGAAAGTAAGTAAGAAAATGTTGGATTCATTTGCTGAAATCAATCAAGAAAAGCTACTCAAAAATATTGAATGCCCAGTTTTGATAATCCATGGTGATCAAGGGAAAGAAGAAAAAGAACTTTTAAAAAGATCAAAAAAGGCAGTTAAATTATTAAATAAAAATTCAAAGTTAGAAATTATTAAAGGAGAAAAACATGGCTTGAGAGATAATTATGATCAAGTAATTAATCTAACTAATAAATGGTTTCTAGATAATATTAATTAATATATTAGGGCTGAATTTAATTTCAGTCTTTTTTTGTATAAATACAACTTAAGTCTGATTACATAGTTTAATATTTTTGATATTATTAATCTATGATATTATTAGTATCAAATATCTTAAATTATTAAACAATAGGTATTAAAGAGTGAGG
>JBEPXG010000132.1:3627-5330 GCA_041642015.1 Halanaerobiales bacterium | reverse complement strand
CTTTACTTGTTTGAGCCCAAAGACCTCCATAAAATGGTATATTAATTTCATAACTTTTTATTTTGATATGACCTTCATTTCTTTTCATATAGTTATCAATCTCTCTTTTTAATACTTTTAGATTATTGGTTTTATAATATGCTGTAATAACTTTATTTCCATTAATATCCACTTCTTTAATTTCTTTGACAGTATTATATGAATCTAGATTTAAAAGATTATTATTTCGATTTTGATATTCATAAACATTACTATAGTTATTATATAAATATGTATTAAAAGCCTGAGCTGAATCAAAAACCTCAAGATCTATATACATAACAACACCTACAACAATTAATACAATCACTAAGAAGAAACCTAAAATAATTTGAAATACTTTTTTCACTTATATCACCTTCCATTTTATTTTACAATATCTTTATTTTTTAAGTTCACCCAGGAAAGACTATAAAAAATAGTAAAGTAAATTAAAGATATAGTTGTTAAAATAATTATCTCATTTAATATATTAGCCGAATTTACGATTAATCCTGTATTAAAATAATTACTTATTATAATTGGACTTATACTTGCTGATAGTTGTCTAATTAGGCTTAATAAAAATATCAGTCCAATATTAATACCTACAACAGATCCAGGAGAGTTTAAGTTTAAACTTATATAAAATACTAGTACACTAAAAGCTGTTAATGGTATAATTGATAATAAATACATTCCAAATGTATATAATATTCCATTTACTTCACTTAAAACATGTCCATTTATTTCAAAAGGTACTCCCCAGTCAAAAAATATAGAGCCACTAATATATGAAATCATTAAAGTAAACATCAAAATTCCAAATATGAAAGTTATCATCACAAATAATTTTGAGATTAAGACTTCACTTCTTTTTGCACTGTTTATTAATGATAACTTAAATGTTCCATTATTATATTCATTAGTCATCATTTCTGCCGCTAATATTACAATAAATATTGGAATAATCATTTCTGCACTCCATGATAAATTTTCCAAAGGAAAAGTATTTACTTTCATTACTATTTCTGCTCCACCAAATTTACTAGCTAATACAGGTATTATAGTCATAACAGTAATAATGATCATAAAAATATATAGTTTTTTCATTTTCAACATTTTGTAAAATTCATTTTTAATTAATCTAAATAACATCGAATTTACCTCCAGTTTCATTAAAATAATAATTTTCTAAACTTTCAACTTTGGGAACAATATATTTTATCTTTAAATTCTTATTAAATAATAATGTGTTAATTTCTTCAATATTATTACTCTCAATATTAATCTCTACACCGTTATCAACAATTTTTATATTATAAACTCCATCATAATCTTTTAGAAGTTTATTTACTTCTTCTTTTTGATTTGTATATATTTTAATCCACTTTTCATCATTATCTTCAGTTAATAATCTATTTGAAATAATTTGTCCTTCTTGTAATATAGCTACTCTATTACAAATTTGTTCGACTTCATTAAGTAAATGTGTACAGATAAAAAATGTGATGTTTTTGCTCTCTGATAAATTAGTAATTAACTTTCTAATTTCTTTTTTACCTTGTGGATCGAGTCCACTTGTTGGCTCATCCAAAATAATTAATTCTGGATTGTTTAGTAATGCTCTTGCAATTCCAAGTCTTTGTTTCATGCCAACTGAATATCCTTTAACCCTTTCATTT
>JBEPXG010000132.1:0-3617 GCA_041642015.1 Halanaerobiales bacterium | reverse complement strand
CCATTGCTCCTACTTTATTTAGTGCTTTCTTATAATCATCCTTTAAATTATACCCATTAATAACTACATTACCATTATCAGGTTTTACTAAACCTAAGATCATTCTTATAGTTGTTGATTTCCCCGCACCATTTGGTCCTAAAAATCCAAATACATCACCTTTATTTATCTTTAAATTAACATCTTTAACTGCCTCAACATTTCCAAACCTCTTTCTTAAATTCTCAATTTTTAAAATTTCATTAAACATAAAAAATACCTCCAGTACTATTTCTTAATTTAATAATACTAAAGGTATCTTAAAATATAATTATATAAATATTAAGTTTTTATTAACTAATATATTTTTTTTAAATATAATAATTAATCAAATCTGCTATGAAATTTTTTTACTAATACAAAGATCAAAGTGAGATAAATAGATATGCCAGTTGAAACATATAAAAGATATAAAAGATTCCATTGATAGATAACTTTTAAAGAAATATATACCCAAAAACTAGGAAATATCGAAAATAAATATTTGAAATTATTATTTATAAAGTAAACTGATAATGGAATAAGGTAAAATATGCTCAAAGCTTTAGCAAAAGCAAAACCTTGGACTTTATTATCAGCAAAAGTTGTAATTAATAAAACAATTAAAGGACCTCCAAAAGATGCCATTATAAGTATAGGCAATAAAAATATAAACTTAACTTCTATTAGATGTAAGTAATAAAAAGCAAATAATACTGAGATAAAACTAATAAAATATGATATAGATAATCTATATAAAAGATACATCTTTTTTGAAAATGGAGTAATCGATAAGTAAGTAATTATTCCTTGGTCTCTATCTTCTAATATTAAAAATGCAAATAACATACCTGACACTAGTGGTATAATTATTATAACAAAACTTACTATCAACAAATAATATGGAGATAAATGAAAAGCAAATTCATTTAACAATATAGTTTCTAAAAAACCAATAATTATTTTAAATGCAAATCCCATTAAGAATGGAGCAAATAATATAAATATATACATCTTATCCCTGAAAATATTTTTTAAATCTCCTTTTAGAAGATTAAAAAGATTATTCATGATTTATCACCAGTCTTTAAGATAATATGATCAACAAAATATTTATAAGCTATCTTATAACCAATAAATATCCAAATAATTAACACAAAAATAGAAATAAGAGATTCATATAAACCTATATTTCTAGAAAATGCTCCTAATATTAAAACTAAAGAAGCTCTAGTAGGCCATATATAAAATAATATATTTTCATATATATCTAAAAATTCTAAAAATGGTATCACTAAAATAAATGAATAAAATATAGAATAAATTAGATATTCATTAACTGTTTTAGCTACTACAGCAATTGTCAAACCTTGTAAAGTAAAAAATATAGAAGTTAAACTTATACTAATAAATAATAAAATATAATTAAAAGAAAATCCTCTTATTAGAATTGCTATTAAAAATGATGTCAAAAGTGAAATAGTAGTTAATGAAAATAAGCGAGCTGCTATAAATTCCTTTACTCTTAAAGGTGTTATAAATAGTGCTTCAAAAATATTTTCTTCTTTTTCCAATAATATAATTGCACCTACAAAAAAGAAACCTAACATAGCAGGATCAGAAAAAATAACCATAGCTGTTGCTATTCCTTGAATTTTGGAGGGAAGTTTAAAAAGGATGATAATATATACAATGCTTACAAATAGATATACATAATAAAATCCGTTACGAAATTGATATTTTATATCTTGTTTTAAAGATTGGACAAATCTCATTTCAACTTCCTCCCAGTAACTTCAATAAAAACTTCTTCTAAATTTGCTTCTTGACTATGTAAAGATTTAATTTTATTATTTTTTAATAGATTTAAAAAATCTTCGTTTTTATATAAATTATTAAGATTAAACTTACTAGATTTAATATTATCATTATTAATATATTTAACTTCAACATCTTTTTTACCATAAGCACTTTTTAAATTATCAGGAGAATCTACCAATACTATCTTACCCTCAACAATGAAAGCAACTCTATCACATAAATCATCGACTGTAAGCATATTATGTGTAGTTAAAAATATGGTTTTACCTTGTTTGGATTTATCTTGAATTATATCTTTAATCACTCTTGAATTACCTGGATCTAAACCAGAAGTTGGTTCATCTAAAAATAATATTTGGGGTTTATTTATTAATGCTCTACAAAAATTTAATCTCATTTTCATACCTTTAGAGAATTTCTCCACCTTTATATTTGCTGCTTCTTTTAATCCAACCAATTCTAACAAATATAAAGTATCTTCAGTATTTACACTATATAAAGAACTAAAGTATTCTAAATTTTCCTTTGCAGTAAAACGAAGATAAAGATTTGGAAACTCAAAAGAGACCCCAATTTTTTCATAAAAATCACTATCCACACTACTAATCTCATGATTCATAATATTTACCTGACCATTGTATCCTTTAATAATACCAGTAAGTATCTTTTGAGTAGTACTTTTACCAGCTCCAGAAGGACCTAAAAACCCAAAAATCTCTCCTTTTTTAATATTAAAATTCAAATTATTTAATACATTTTCAGTTTTTCCTGGATACGCAAAACTAAGATTTTTTACAGATACAATATTATCTTTAACTTGTGTTAAATCTATCTTCTCATCTTTAATTTTTTCTTCCATTATTTTCACCAACCTAATGAATGTAATTATAACTAATTATTAGAAATTAAACCTTCTGATATTAATTTAATTAAAAGATTAATCGTTTTTTCAAAATTATTTTCTCCTATTTCTTTTTTGTGTAAAGTAAGAAGAAAAAGAGCTCTTAGGACTCCAGATACAGCATTTATATCATAATTTTTTATACTCCCTGTTTTTTGCCAATGGTTTAATAGAGGTGCTAATGTATCAGTATCATTATTAATATGTTCATCTATTTTACCATTGGGTAACTTACTAATCATAAGTTGATATTCATCACTGTTATACATATTTTTTATTAAAGGATATTCTTCTATTAAATCTAGTGCTTTTTTAAGAAAATTAGCTAATATATTTTTATTAATTTTTCCATTTTTAATATCTTTATTTAATAGTTTATTCTTTATTTCTCTTTCATTTCTTTCAACAATTTCAAAATATAATTCTTCTTTAGATGAGAAAAATTTATAAAAAGAACCTTGAGCAATACCAACAGACTGAGTTAAATCATTTATTGATGTTTTTTTCAACCCATATCTACTAAATAATTTCTCACCTTCATGTATTAAACTTTCTTCAATTCTTTTTTTCTCATTGTCTGTAAATCCTCGAGGCATTATTAATCAACTCCATTTTTATGAATTTATATTATATATATTCATATATTCATAATATTACATTATTATTTTATTGTCAATATATTTAATTAGTAATATCTTATATATGCTTAACGAAAATTGATGTTAAGTGAACCTCTCCCACCAAATCAAAAACAAGATTTGGAAGGAGCTTCTATTACTTCACATATACCATAGTAGCTATATATTACTAGATAGATTTAAACGAAGTTTTGTAATTAAGTTTCCACCTATTAGGTAACACTTATTCGTTTCGGAGG
>JBEPXG010000131.1:0-5345 GCA_041642015.1 Halanaerobiales bacterium | reverse complement strand
TGTAGCTTTCATTACATAACTTATATTATATTTTTTAAATAACTTCATTATTTCATAGTCAAAACCTACTTCTCCAACCATAGAAGTATCATGAATCTCAATTACAACTAATTTTTTTGAACCAGCAATAATTTCTATTTTAGAGTCTTTAACAACATAGTCTTTTGTTATTACAGTTCCTGGATGATCTGGTTCAAAAGTGTTTTTAACAACTAATTTAATCCCTGCTAATTCTAAAGGTTTAGAGGCTTTTGGATGTATTGCTTCCATACCTATATCAGCTAACTGATCAGCTACATCATAGTTTGTTTTACCAACGGGAACTGCTTTATTTTTACCAACAAGCTCTGGATCAGCAGATGATAGATGATGTTCTTTATGAATAATTGCTTTTTTTGCTTTTAAAAATGTTGCTACTCTAGAAAAAGTGATTTCAGAGTACCCTCTATCATATTTAGTAACAAGCCCACCTTTGTCTTTTGTATAACCAGGTGCTATTATTATTTGATTTTTTAGATCAATATCTTTAAATTCTTTTTTAATTCTTTCCTCCATAGAAAGTTGACTTCTATCATAAAAACCAGTCAAATCTACAAATTTAGTATCAATTCCTCTATTTGAAAGAATATTAGCTGAATTGAATGCAGAGTGAGCTTCACCAATAGAAGCTAATATCTCAAGGGCAGCTGAATATATGTTTTCTTCTTTAATGTATCCAGAGGATAAAATTTCTTCCATTGAGTCCAAATATTTTTTAGTATGTTTTATTCTCTTTTTAATAAATTGATTTGCCTCATCTATGTTAAGGCCTAGATATTCAAATGAGTTATTAATCTCAATTAAGTAATCTAATAAATTATCTAATTTTTGTTTGTATACTTGATCATTATTAATAAAACTTTTATATATACCAGGTTTTAAGTTCTTTTTGTCTTCTAATAGAAGATCTGTAACTTTAGCATAGGCAGAAACAACAAATACTCTGTTATAGCTAAAATCATTACTAGTTGGATCTTTAATTATATTATTAATAACTTCTTCAAACTTGACCATAGAGGTTCCACCAATTTTTTCTACAGTTAACAAGATATGATACTCCTTTCAAAATAAATATGTATTGTATTACATTATAATACCCAAGTTATAAATTATCAATAATATTTACAATAAACTCATTATTATAATTCAAAAATTTCTCCATCTTCAAGAAAGTTTATTCCTTTTAATGACATTTTATCTCTATAATTTATATCTAGAATTGGATTTGTATGATTAAAATGAGTGAAGTATATCTTTGAATTATTTTGCTTTAATATTTTATTTTGGACTTTATTTATCGTTTCTTTAATTGGAGGATGTGGTACATCTTTAATATTTCTTCCCCTAATTTCCATTAATTCTTCATTAGAATAAAAAGTCCCATCAAGAAACAACAAATCAACTTTTTCACTTATTATATTAAACTTTTCAATAAATGTATCCCATCTATCTATATCTGGAATATAACAAGCTGATCTATCTTCACCGATTATAATAAAGCCAGCAGTATCACTTAATTCCTGTCGATGCGGTATCTCGACCGGAATTATTTTCAAATCATCTGATAGTTCAATTTCCTTCCCAAATTCAAATGTATTTATTTTTATATTGTTATTATCAACTAATAACTTCCATGGTTGATTATTATTTAAAAAATTTTTGAATCTTTTACTTGTATAAACAGATAAGTTATTGCTATTAATAACTTCTTTACCGAAAAATAATAACCCGGGATAATGTCCCATATGAGCATGAGTTATAAAGATTCCTTTTAAATGGTCTTTAGGAAAATCATTATCTTGAGCTGTTTTATTTAACATATTTAACTGTTCAAAAAGTCGAAAAGTAGGATCAATTAGATAACTTTCCTTGTTTTCTATATCTAATATTCCTAAAGAAGCAGGATGTCTAATTAAATCATTATTGTTTAAAGCTTTTACACAGTTTTTACAATCACAATTTGGCTGGGGATAGCCACCGTCTTGAGCTGTCCCCAATATTTTAATTATAATATCTTTCATCTATGCATCTCTCCTTAATTTTTCATCATTTAAAACATCAGTCTTAGCTATAGATACACCCGTTAAACCATAAAATATGTTTATTAAAATAACTAACATTGGGAAAAATAAATATGGAATAAATTCAGATGGTTGAGCTCCTAACATACCTGCTGCAAAAATAGCTGGTACACTCCATGGTACTAATGTTATACCAACTGTACCACCGGCTTCAACATTTCTACTTAAATTTTTTGTATGTAGTCCCATCTCTTTAAAACTTTTCGAAAACATTTTTGCTGGTATTATAATAGCTAATACTTGAGCCCCTGTACTTAGACCTATTAAAAAGGCAGTTATTAAAGAAGTTACTAATAATTTTCTAGTACTGTTTATCCAGGTCATCATTCTTTCTAAAATAATATCTAATATACCAACTTTTTGCATTATTCCACCTAATCCAGCAGCAGTAATTAAAAGTATAATGGTCCCTCCCATAGAAGTAACACCACCTTTAGAAAGTAAACTATTAATCATTCCAATATCACTATTACTGCTAAATCCTGAGGTAAATGAACTTAGAACTTCAACCAAACTAGCATTTTGAAATACCATAGCAAAAATCCCACCTAAGGTCGACATAGACAGTAAAGCTGGTATAGCAGGAGTCTTACGTACTGCAAGTATAATTGTAATTAAAGGTAAAATAAAAAGAAGTGGTGTAATGTTAAACATACTTTCCAATCCTTGCATTAAAGTGTTTATCTGTTGGGTACCTTCAATACCTCCTCCAACTTGAGATTGGCCAACTCCCCAGTAAATAAATAATGAAAGGACAAAAGCAGGAATGGTATCCCACAACATATGTCCTACATGTTCAAAAAGAGTGCATTCTGCCATTGCTGCTGCGATATTTGTAGTATCTGACAATGGTGATAATTTATCTCCAAAAAAAGCACCTGATATAATTGCTGCTGCTGTAAGAGGTGTTGCAAACCCCATCGCATTCCCAACAGCAATTAAAGCTATACCTACAGTTGCTATTGAAGTAAATGAAGTACCTAAAGTTGTTGAAACAATAGCAGTTATTAAAGCAGCTAATGGTACAAATAATGCTGGACTTAAAAACTTTAGACCATAAAATATCATTGCTGGAATTGTACCACTTAATATCCAGGTGCCAATAATTGATCCCACAATTAGTAAAATAAATATAGCTGGTAAGGCATTTGAAACTCCTTCTTTTAGACCTTCTAATAATTCATCCCAATTAAAGTTAAATACAAATCCAATAATACCAGTGGCAACAACTCCACTTAAAAGGGGAACAATCATTCCCACCTTCCAATAAAATACAGAAAATGCTCCAGTTAATAATAATACTAAAATTGGTAAAGTTGCTGTCATAAAACTCATTCTTTTCTTCTCCATTTTTCTACTACCTCCTCAATTATTTATAATTTCCAAATAATAAAAGTATTATAAAATTAAAAAAAGCCGCCCCTTATATCAGGACGACGTATGCGCGGTACCACCTGAATTAATTCTGATTATATTAAAATAACCAAAATAACTCTATTGAGAGCAAACACTCTCTCACCAGATAACGTTGGAAACGGCCTAGTCTACTATTATTTCAACCGGCAACTCGGGGGGTGTAATTCAGCAATAAGCTTACTTTTCCCCCACTCATAGTTTTTATTATTTAAAATTATTGTTAGTAAGTATATATTAGCATTAGTTAATTGTCAAGCAATTTTTTCCAAATATTGCTTGACATTTTTATCTTAACTAATTTATTTTTTTCATTTACATTCTATTAATCTTTTTTCACCTTGATAAGAATTAATTTCAGTTATATCCTGTGTTACTTCTAGAGTGCCCATGTATTTCTCATCATTGTCTCTTAAGACATAATAATTAATCATAATATACTTGCCTTTCATCTTTATTCTAAAATGTTCTTTGTCTTTCTTTCCATTTTTAAAATCTTTAAGTATATTTTCAACAATATCTACACTTTCTGGGGGATGGCAGTTTTGTACTTTTCTACCTATTACTGCTTTAGATCTTGGAAAAATTCTTTTTTCATGACCTGAAAAATATTTAACCCTATCATCACTACCAACATATGTTAATTCTACAGGTAGGTTATTCAATATTATTTCTAATTCAGCTACATTTATCTTACCAGTTGGTAATTTAATTAAACTAGCAGATAATTTTTTATTATTTTCCTGGATATTTTTGTAGTTCAGATTATCTGAATTAATTAAAAATAATCCTTCTTCTAGAAATTGATTATATATATCATCCCAAATTGACTCTTTTAATTTTCTATAAGCTACAGGAAATAAAATATATTCTTCTTTAAAGATCATCCGATTCATTAAACTTAATAAATTTGCTAACTCTTTTTTATATTTTTCAATTTCTTTGATTTTTATAATTTCTATTATTTTTTTAATCTGTCCTCTAATATCATCATGTATAGACCACATGACTGCTAATGGCTTATCATAACTTAATATTTCTTCTAAATATGGAAATAAGATGTTCTCTTTTTTTATGTAATGTGTTTCGAACTTTTTTAGCTTATTAAATTTCTCTTCAAGTTTACTATAAATGTCCATTCGACTTTCATCATTAAAAATTTGTTTAGATAATCCTTTTATTTCACTTAAACTCTCTTCTAATTTCCTGTTTTCTTGTATTAATAAACTTATTGGATGATCACTTTCTGGTTTTTCCCATTTAAAATCTTCTAAAATTGGTCCTATTACATTAAGTACTTTTTCAATATGTTGTTTTAATTCTTTAATACTAACATCAGATTTAACTAGTTTATCTTCAGCAGCTAATACATCTATTGGTGAAATATTTTTGAGCTTATCTCTATATCTCATTATCTTATCCCTGTCTTTATCTCCACTTAATACTAACTGTGTCAACTCTTTTAAATCTTTTATCTTTTCTTTGTTATTATTAATTATTTCTGACATATAACCAACTCCTTATTTACTTATACTTTTATTTTACATTCAAATACTATATAATTTAAAGTGAATAAACAAAAAGAGGTGTAAAAATGTCTGATTTATCAAATGTACCCTACTTTTCTCATTTAAATCAAAAAGAGCTTAATATTATTAATAATATAACTAGAGTAAAGAAATTTAAAAAAGATGAGATAATATTTTTTGAAGGAGAAATAGGAAACTATATCTATATTATCAAATCAGGTAAAGTTAAGATGCTTAAGATGAATCAAAATGGTGATGAACAAATTTTAAATATCTTTAAAAA
>JBEPXG010000130.1:0-5375 GCA_041642015.1 Halanaerobiales bacterium | reverse complement strand
TAATCTTTAAAATTAATAAAGTTAATGTAAGAAAGTATGGATCACAGGGTCAACAAAGAACTGTAGCTTTAGGATTAAAACTTGCTGAATTAGAATTTATGAAGTCTGAAAGTGGAGAATATCCTGTTTTACTTTTAGATGATGTTTTTTCTGAACTTGATAAAACTAGAAAAAACACCTTATTATCTATTATCAATGATAAAATACAAACTTTAATAACAACAACTGATTTAGATGATATTGATAATTTTAAGTATAAGAGATCAAGTAAAATTTTTAATGTTAAAAATGGAATTATTGAAGAAAGTAAAGGCAGGTGATTTTTTTGTTTTTACATATTGGCAAGGGTCATATGATAAAAAAAGAAGATGTTGTATTTATTGGAGATATGGAATCAACTAAAGATTCTAAAATTACTGAAGAATTTTTTGATATAATAAGAGAAGAAGGGTTTATCATTAATAATTTTAAAGATGAAGCTCGTTCTTTTATTTTAACTGGAGAAAAAATTTATTTATCAATAATATCTTCAACAACTCTTAAAAATAGAATGGAAGAGATTATTTAGTAGAATTGGGGGATAATGATGGCAGATTTAAAACAAGGACGTTACGAAGCTGATAATATCCAGGTACTAGAAGGTTTAGAAGCAGTTAGAAAAAGACCTGGTATGTATATTGGATCAACAAGTTTAGATGGATTATTACATTTAGTATATGAGGTAGTTGATAACAGCATAGATGAGGCAATGGCTGGTTATTGTGACAAGATTGATGTTGAAATTAAACCAGATAATATTGTTACTGTTACAGATAATGGTCGTGGTATACCTATTGAAACTCATCCAAAAGTAAATAAACCAGCAGTTGAGGTTGTAATGACAACATTACACGCAGGTGGAAAATTTGATGGTGAGGGTTATAAAGTATCTGGTGGATTACACGGTGTAGGTGTATCAGTTGTTAATGCTTTATCTGAATGGATGACAGTTGAAATCAAATGGAAAGATGGAAATATCTACCGTCAAAAGTATAGAAGAGGAGTTCCAGTATATGAATTAAAGAAAATTGGAAGTTGTGAAGTAAGTAGAGAAACTGGAACTAAAATCACTTTTAAACCTGATGGTGAAATTTTTGAAGAAACTGAGTTTAGGTATGATAAGTTAATTCAAAGGTTTAAAGAAATGGCCTTTTTAAATAGAGGTATTGAAATTAATGTAAGTGATAAAAGAGATAAAGAAAAAATTAAAGAAAATAAATTTCACTATGAAGGTGGAATTGTACAGTTTGTAAAATATTTAAATAAAAACAAAAAACCTATTTTTGAAGAACCTGTTTATATAGAAGAAATTGGAGAAAAACATGAAGTAGAGATATCTTTTCAATATCACTCTGGTTTTAAAGAACGTATTTTTAGTTTTGCTAATAACATTAATACAAGAGAAGGTGGAACTCATTTAAGTGGATTTAAAAGTGCATTAACTAGAACAGTTAATGGTTATGCAAGAAGTAAAGGTTTATTAAAAGATAGTGATGAAAACTTAACTGGTGAAGATATTAGAGAAGGAATAACAGCTATAATAAATATTAAAATTGAAGAACCACAGTTTGAAGGTCAAACTAAAACAAAACTTGGTAACAGTGAAGTAAGAGGTTTTGTTGATTCCGCTTTATCTAAACACTTAAAAACCTTTATGGAAGAAAATCCATCTGTGGCTAAAATCATTGTAGAAAAGGGTATAAAAGCAGCTAAAGCACGTAAAGCTGCAAAGAAAGCAAGAGATTTAACAAGAAGGAAAAATGCTTTAATTTCTACTGCATTACCAGGAAAATTAGCAGATTGTTCTTCAAGAGATACAGAAAATACAGAATTATATATAGTTGAGGGTGATTCTGCTGGAGGTTCTGCAAAACAAGGTAGAGATCGTAATTTCCAAGCAATATTACCTTTAAGAGGTAAAATATTAAACGTTGAAAAAGCTAGACTAAATAGAATATTAAATAATAATGAAATTAGAACACTAATAACTGCAATTGGTACTGGAGTTGGAGAAAGTTTTGATATTGATAACAGTAGGTATGGTAAAGTAATAATTATGACTGATGCTGATGTTGATGGTGCACATATTAGGACATTATTATTAACCTTCTTTTATAGGTATATGAGTCCTTTATTAGAACAGGGCATGATATATATTGCTCAGCCACCATTATATAAAGTAAAAAGAGGAAGATCTGAGGAATATTTATATAATGATAGAGCATTACAAAAGTATGCAGAAGAATATAAAGATGCAAATTTTTCTCTACAAAGATACAAAGGTTTAGGTGAAATGAATCCTGATCAATTATGGGATACAACAATGGATCCTGATAATAGAATTATACTACAGGTACAAATAGAAGATGCTATTATGGCAGATGAAACATTTACTACTTTAATGGGAGACAAAGTAAAACCCCGTAGAGAATTTATACAACAACATGCCCAGGAAGTAAAAAATCTAGATATATAGTTAAAGGAAGGTGTAAAAATTGGTTGATGAATTTGAAAACAAAAATGTTGTTCAGGTTGATATAGATGATCAAATGAAAGACGCGTTTTTAGATTATGCAATGAGTGTTATTGTAAGTAGAGCCTTACCAGATGTAAGAGATGGTCTTAAACCTGTACATAGGCGTATACTTTATGCTTTACATGATCTAGGGATGACACCAAACAAATCTCATAAAAAATCTGCTCGTATTGTTGGTGAAGTGTTAGGTAAATACCATCCACACGGAGATACTGCAGTTTATGATACTATGGTAAGAATGGCCCAGGATTTTTCATATAGATATCCATTAATTGATGGCCATGGTAACTTTGGTTCAGTTGATGGTGATTCAGCAGCAGCTATGCGTTATACTGAAGCTAGAATGGAAAAAATAACAACTGAATTATTAAGAGATTTAAATAAAGATACAGTTAATTTTATTCCAAACTTTGATGATAGTTTAAATGAACCAGAAGTTTTACCGTCAAGATTTCCTAATTTATTAGCAAATGGTAGTTCAGGTATTGCTGTTGGAATGTCTACAAGTATACCACCACATAATTTAAATGAACTTATTGATGGTATAATTAGAATTATTGATAATCCTGATATTGAGTTAGCAGAATTAATGGAAGTAATTAAAGGGCCTGATTTCCCAACAGGTGGATTAATAATGGGAAAAGGTGCGATCTATAAAGCCTATAAAACAGGACGAGGTAAAATTACAGTAAGAGCTAAAGCTAGAATCGAAGAAAATGAAGGTAAATCTGATAGAATAATTGTTGAAGAACTACCTTATAGAGTAAATAAAGCTAGATTAATTGAAAAAATAGCAGATATGGTAAGAAATGAAAAAATTGATGGTATAAGTGATATAAGAGATGAATCTGATAGAAGAGGTCTTAGAGTTGTAATTAAAATCAAAAGAGGTTTTAATCCTAAGATTGTATTAAATAGATTATATAAACATTCTCAATTACAGGTTACATTTAGTATAATAATGCTTTCAATTGTTAATGGAGAGCCAAAAGTATTAAACTTAAGAGAAATAATTGATCATTATCTAGATTTTCAAAAGGAAATTATTACAAAAAGAACCCAATATGACTTAGATAAAGCTGAAAATAGAGCTCATATTCTTGAAGGATATATGATAGCTTTAGATGATATTGATAAAGTTATTGAACTAATAAAAAAAGCACCTGATGTAGATACTGCTAGAACACAGTTGATAAATCGTTTTGATCTTTCTGAAAATCAAGCAAATGCAATTTTAAGAATGAGATTACAGCGTTTAACTGGATTAGAAAGAGAAAAAATAGAATCTGAATACCAAGACCTTAAAGAAAAAATCAAGTATTACAAAGAGATACTAGGTGATGAACAAAAATTATTAGATATAATAAAAGAAGAAATCTTAGAAATAAAAGATAAATATGGTGATGAAAGAAGAACAAAAATATTAAATCAAACTACAGATCTTGATTTAGAAGATTTAATAGAAGAAGAACAAGTTGTTGTTACCATGACAACTCAAGGATATATAAAAAGAATGCCTGTTGATACTTATAGAAGTCAAAGAAGAGGTGGTAAAGGTATCATAGGAACAACAACTAGAGAAGAAGACTTTGTAGATAATGTATTTATTACTTCAACTCATAATTATTTCTTATTCTTTACCAATAAAGGTTTAGTATATAGATTAAAAGGATATCAAATTCCTCAAGCCAGTAGACAGTCTAGGGGAACAGCTATTGTTAATCTATTGAATTTAGAATCAGATGAAAAAGTAAGTTCAGTAATTCCATTATCTGATTTCGAAGGTAATAATTATTTAACAATGGTTACTAAAAATGGAATGGTTAAAAAGACACCTCTAGTAGAATATGATAGTAACTATACTGGAATTATTGGTATTAAGTTAATGGAAAATGATGAGTTAATTGAAGTTAAAAACACTAAAAAAGATGAAAATATTATATTAATAACACGTCTTGGAAAAGCAATTAGGTTTAACGAAAAGGATATAAGATCAGTTGGTAGAGCTGCTCAAGGTGTTAAAGGAATTGATTTAACAGATGATGATTATCTAGTTGGAATGGGTATGGATTCTGAAGGATCTGATTTATTAGTAATAAGTGAAAATGGTTATGGTAAAAGAACAGTTATTGAAGACTATAGAGTACAAAAAAGATATGGTAAAGGTATAATTACTTTAAATATAACTGATAAGAATGGTCCTGTTGCAGCTACAAAAGTTGTTAATGAAGAAGATGAAATAATCATTATTACTGCAGAAGGTATTATTATAAGAACTAAAGTAAAAGAAATTTCACAAACTGGTCGTAATACAATGGGAGTAAAAGTAATAGATGTAAGTGAAGATGATTATGTAGTTTCATTAGCAAAGTTAAACCCTGAAGAAGAAGATGATGAAGATGAAGAAAATGAAGAAGAAGTTGAGAATGAAGATAATAAAAAAGAAGAAAAAGAAGAAAAAGAAGAAAATTAAAACTTAATAAAGAGCTTATATTATAGATTAATTCCCGGGTTATAGTATTATAAAATCCGGGAATTTTGCTATAAATACAAAAAATATTGATCTTTTTGATATTAATCCTTGACATTCAAGACTCTCGATGTTAATATAATAAAGGTCGCGCTGTTAAAGGAACGTGATTTGGCAGCCGATTTTTTAGTTAAATAAAGTTTTAGAACCTTGAAAAGTGAACAGCAGACCCTGACAGTTTTTTTGAAGTTTCAAGAAACAATTTTAGTTATAGCTAGCGCAAGCTAGAGGATAACTTTTCATTATTAAATGGAGAGTTTGATCCTGGCT
>JBEPXG010000129.1:0-5404 GCA_041642015.1 Halanaerobiales bacterium | reverse complement strand
CAATTAAAAGAAGATCTTTTCTTTTTAAAATCTTCAGTAGATAAAGCAAAAGAAATTTTAATAAATTATTTAACTGAAAACGAATCTATTACATTAGGAGAATATAGAGATCTATTAGATAGCAGTAGAAAGTATACCTTAGCATTATTAGAGTATTTTGACCAACATCAGATAACAAAAAGAACTGGAGAAATAAGAGTTTTAATAAAATAATTTACAATATTTCCTAAATGATATATAATATAAATTGTATAAAATTTTAAGGGAATGGCTGTATCCATGGTGGATACCCCGGACTTCAAATCCGGTGGGAGGTCGGCAGACCGGCCTTTGGTGGGTTCGATTCCCACACGTTCCCGCCATTTTACTGTCAAGGTAACACTTGACATTTTTTTGTTTTAAAAGAGGAAATTTCTTGATTATAATTAATTTATATAATATATTAATAGTAATAATTATCAAAAAGAAAAATTTGATAAGTTAAAAGGAGGAGTGAGAATGGAGAAGATCTTAACTAAAGACATTAAAATTCCAAATGGTATAATACAAAAATGGCAAAGAACAGTAGATTTATTAGCTGAATTATTAGATGTTCCTGCTGCCTTAATTATGAGAGTAGATCCTCCATATATAGAAGTATTTAGAGCTAGTAGTAATGAAAAAAATCCGTATCGAGTAGGAGAGAAGGATAAACTAGAAGGACTCTACTGTGAAACAGTAATAAAAAGTGATAATAAACTGTTAGTTCCTAATGCATTAAAAGATGAAGCCTGGAAAAATAATCCTGATATCAAAAAAGGAATGATTTCATATCTTGGATTTCCTATAAAATGGCCTAATGGGTCATTTTTTGGTACTTTATGTGTCTTAGATAATAAAGAAAATAGCTATAATAAAAGAAATGAGGAAATATTAAAAGAGTTTAAAGAATTAATAGAAACTCATTTAAAGTTAATTTTAAAAAACAATCAACTAAAGAAAAATCAAAAAAGATTAGATATAACTCTTCAATCAATTGGTGATGCAGTGATAACTACAGATCTAAATGGTAATATAGATCGTATGAATGCTAAAGCTGAAGAACTAACCGGGTATAATTATAATGAAGTTAAAGGAAAAAAATTAGATTATATTTTTAATATATATAATGCTAAAACCAAAAAAACAGTGAAAAATCCAGTTGATGTTGTACTAAAAACCGGAAATGTTGTTGGTTTAGCAAATGATACAACTTTAATTGCTAAAGATGGTACAGAAAGACAAATTGCTGACAGTGCTTCTCCAATTGAAAATGATGATGGTGAAATTCTTGGAGTAATATTAGTTTTTAGTGATGTTACACAACAGTATGAAGCTAAAGAAGCATTAAGACAATCAGAACAAAGGTATAGTACTTTATTTAATACAATGTTAGAAGGTTGTCAGGTAATTAGTTATGATTGGGAGTACTTATATATAAATGATGCTTTAACTAAACAGATAGATATGAATAGAAATGAATTGATTGGTAAAAAAATGACAGAGATATTTCCTGGTATAGAAGAAACTAAAATGTTTGAAGGTTTAAAAAAATGTATGCATAATAGAAAAACTCAAGAGTTTGAAAATGAATTTACATTTCCAGATGGTACAAATAGATGTTTTAAATTAAGAGCCCATCCTATTCCAGAAGGTATCTTTGTTCTATCTAATGATATTACAGATAGAAAAATTGCCCAAAAAGAAATGCGAAGAGAAAATCGTTGGTATAAATCATTATATAAAAATGCCGATGATCCTATAGTTGTTTTAGATCAAAATCACTGTGTAACTGATACTAATCAAGCATTTATAGATAAATTTGGTTATAAGTTAGAAAAAATTAAAGGTAAAAATTTAGATGATGTCTTAAATATTGGTAAAGAAGACTCAGCAAATAAAAATTTAACAGAACAACTGTTAGCAGGTAATACTGTAGAACAGGAAGGTACAAGGTATACAAAAGATGGGAAACCAATTGAATGTATAATAAAAGGTATTCCTGTTCAACTAAACGGTAAATTTATTGGTGGTTATGCTGTATATAATGATATAACAGATCGAAAAAGACAGGAAGAAAAGGTTAGATATGTAAGTTTACATGATAATTTAACTGATTTATATAATAGAGCATTTTTTGAAACTGAAATTAGAAGATTAGATGTAAAAAGGCAACTACCAATAAGTATGATTATGATTGATTTAAATGGACTAAAACTAGTAAATGATAGTTATGGACATAAAACAGGTGATAAATTTTTATTAAAAACTGCTGAAGTATTAAAAGACACTTTTAGAGAAGAAGATATTATTGCTCGCTGGGGTGGGGATGAGTTTGTAATTTTATTAAATCAAACCTCAAAAGAAACCGTTGAAAAATTAGCTAAAAGAATAAAAAACAAAACATCATATATTGATGTTGGAAAAGATGAAATAATGCCTTTATCTTTAGCTGTTGGATATTCAGTTAAAACAGATCAAGATGAAAGCATATATGCATTATTTAAAGATGCAGAAGATATGATGTATAAAGATAAACTACTTGAAAAACAGAGTGTTAGTAGTAATATTGTTAATACACTATTAACAACCTTACAACAAAAAAGTCAGGAATCACAGGAACATTCAGAACGAATGAAAAAACTAGCTATTAAATTAGGTGAGAAAATTAATCTAAAAAACTCAGATTTAGAAAAAGTATCACTTTTAGCAGTCTTACATGATATTGGAAAAACTACTATTCCTGAAGAGATTTTGAATAAACCTGGAAAACTTAATAAGGAAGAATATGAAAAGATCAAAGGTCATCCGGCTACTGGATATCGAATTTGTTCAGAAGTAGAGGAATTCTCCCATATTGCTCAAGAAATATTATCTCATCATGAAAGATGGGATGGTAATGGTTACCCTCAAAAAATTGAAGGCACTAATATTCCATTACTTTCAAGAATAATTAGTATTGTAGATGCCTATGATGTAATGACCAGTGAAAGAGTCTATAGTAGAAAAAAATCAAAAAGTGAAGCTATTAATGAACTAAAAGAAAATGCTGGTACTCAATTTGATCCTGAACTTGTTGAAAAATTCATAGAAATTATTAGTTAAATTTTAAAAAATATTGATTAAAATGTAGAAATGAAAACAAATAGATGTTATATTAATAAATGAAATATTATTATACTAAAAATTATAATTAATGAAATAATAAAGAGGGATTAAAATGAATAGAAAAAGTAAAATAAAAGTATCGTTTTATAATGTTATAAAAACAATTGCAGATTCAATAGACTTAATGAGTAATGAAATATCTGGACATCATAAACTAGTTGCTTATATAGCTTTAAGAATCGGTTTAGAATTAAAGTTAAGTGAAAGACAATTAAGAAAATTAGTGTTAAGTTCCTTAATCCATGATATAGGAATACTATATTTTGATAAAAATATTGATTATTTAGTTAGAGATAGAAAAAACAAAGAACATGCATATGTAGGATATGTTTTATTAAAAGATTATTTTCCTTTTGATGGTTATGCTGAAGTATTGAAAAACCACCATGAAGATTGGCAAGATCTTGATCACACTGAAAATAATTATTTGAGTAATATCATTAATTTATCAGATATTATTGCATATTTTATTGATAAAGATAAAATAACTAATATACTACAAAGTGGTTTTGTTAGTAAAAAGATATATAAATATTGTGATACTAAAATTAATGAACAAATTTTATCTAAATTTGATGATTTATCAAATCAGGAATCCTTCTGGCTTGATACCATAAATATAAAAATTAGAGAAGATGAATTAGATAAATATATCAGTAATTATTTAGATATATATCTAAATGTTGATCAAGTAATGAAAATAAGTGAAATTGTAAGTCATATTATTGACTTTAGAAATCCATTTACTGCAACTCATTCAAAGGGTATAGCTACAATTTCTTCAAATTTAGCAAAAGATTTTAGTTTTTCTAAATTAGATGTAAAAATTATGGAAATTGCTGGTTATTTTCATGATATAGGTAAAATGATAATACCACTTAGTATAATAAACAAAAAGGGTAAGCTTAATAAAGAAGAATGGGCTTTAATGAAAAGTCATACCTATTATTCATACCATGTATTAAAAAATATTAAAGAAATACCTCAATTAAAAAACTGGGCTGCTTACCATCATGAGACATTAGATGGTAGAGGATATCCATTTAATATTGATAAAAAGGATATTTGCTTAGGAGCTAGAATTTTAGCTGTATCAGATATATTTACTGCTGTTACAGAAGATAGACCTTATAGAGATGGCTATAAAAAAGATAAAGTTGTTAATATCTTAAAAGACAATGTAAAAAGAGATAAAATTGATAAAATGGTTGTTAACCAACTTTTAGATAACTATGATTATTATAATAAACTTAGAATAAAAGAACAAGAAAAAGCTATGAATGATTATGAAGACTTCAAATACAAAACTATTGATGAAATCAATGAAATATATTATTAAAGTAAGTTGTAAATTTATATAGGAGGACGATTATATATGCTTGATTTTATTGATAGACAAAAAGAAATGTTTACTAAAGATCAATTAAAAAAAATAACTAATCTTAATGTATTAATTGCTGGTGCTGGTGGGTTAGGAACCAATCAAGCCCAACAGCTTCAGCGTGTAGGAATAAATAAGATATATGCATTTGATTATGATAAAGTTGATGTTTCAAATTTAAATCGTCAAATATTTTATGGAAAAAAGGATATTGGCAAAAATAAGGTAGAAGTATTTAAAGAAAGATTAGATAGTTTTAATTTAGAAACTGAAATAGAAGTAAAAAATATAAAAATAAATAAAACAACAAAGTTACCAAAAGATATTGGCTTAGTATTTGATGCTCTTGATAATGTTAAAACACGTTTTATTTTAGAGAAATTAGCTTTACAAAACAATATTCCACTTATTCATGCTGGTGTTACAGGTTGGTTTGGACAAATACTTGTAATAACATCAGATAATAAAGTTCGTTTAAAAGATATCTTTCAAGATAATAAAGATGAAAACAAAAAAACACCACCCCCTGTATTTTCCCCGGTTGTTACCACTATTGCTGCTTTTCAAGTTGTTGAAGGACTTAAATTAATCATTAAACATGAAAATAGATTAAAAGACGAGTTATTACTAATTGATATGATAGAAGGAAAAATTGATAAAATTTCTATAAAGTCTTAATTAAAATGGTTTTCAACTTAATATTATCCTAATTACTATAGAATACTAAAATTACTAATTTGACATCCTCCCCGCCCGTTCCTATCGTTACGAACGAGGATTCCTTAAAGAAACTTACGAGGTTGTCTGCTGATTAAATGCCAGTCCATTTCTGGTAGG
>JBEPXG010000128.1:0-5421 GCA_041642015.1 Halanaerobiales bacterium | reverse complement strand
GACTCCAGTGATCATTGCACTAGTATCACCGGTATTTGTGATTGTTACTGTACCAGTAATATTATGATCATTATACTCTGAGCCAACATAATTTACATCTACTTGCCAAGTCGCTGTCTCGTTACCACTGCCATTGGGATACAGCCAAATCTTAGGAATACCATCTAAGAAATGTCCCTTTTCAGTTGTTACATTTTTCTCTATAGACCACTCGTGTTCTCGATTATATGAAGTATCTACTGTCTTTTCTACTGTTAATCTTTCTTCTTGCCAGTTAACCTTAAGTGTTGCATCAGCAAATTGGCCTGTTTCTGTAATTGTAGCTGTGTTTATATATATATATGGTCCAGGTGCATCGTAGTTTGCCCATTCATATAATTTATCATAAGTGAATGTATCACTATTTGGTGCAACTATTTGTCCAAGGTACTGACTATCTAAATCAGGATCAGTATTTATATCTTCAATATTAATTGTTTCATAAATATTTTCCACAGGATCTCCCCAGACAATAGCTACACTATCACTGTCATAGCTTCTTACCTCTGTGGTTACTGTCACTTGATTACTACCTTCAACAGCATATTCCGGAGCATAGCTATAAGTTCCTTCCAATACGTCACCCACAGCAAGTTCATATGGGAAGTCTACTCCAAAGTTAACATCAACACTTGTTCCTGCTAATAGATCTTCGACTCCAGTGATCATTGCACTAGTATCACCGGTATTTGTGATTGTTACTGTACCAGTAATATTATGATCATAATCATCTGAGCCAACATAATTTACATCTACTTGCCAAGTCGCTGTCTCGTTACCACTGCCATTGGGATACAGCCAAATCTTAGGAATACCATCTAAGAAATGTCCCTTTTCAGTTATAACACTTTTATCAATAGACCACTCGTGTTCTCTGTTATATGAAGTATCAACTGTCTTTTCTACAGTTAGTTCTTCTACACCTAAACAATAATAGAAGGTGATATGACTTATATCATAATATTGTTCTTTTCCTATTACTTCTGGTGCAAATATTGCACCTGAAGACCCATCATCTTCTATTGCTCCATTAGGATAAATATATAAGTTTCCTCCAGATCCACCCTTAGCATATGCATAATAGACAGGTAAATTTGAGCTCCATGTCAGACCATCTTCTTTACTTGGTGTATCCACTGTTACTGTAAATAAGCCATCTTCAGATACAAAAGTCCCATTTGGATTCATATCATCTACTTTAAATTCTTTTAAGTCTTCACAACCATATTCATATTCAGCCCATAAATCTTCAGGTTCCGGGTCAAAACTACTATCTATAATAATCGGTCCTAAACGGGTAACACTAAATCCGACTACTCCAATACCAAAAGTCAGTAACATTACAATAAATATAATCAAACCACTACGCCAATACTTTTTAGAATCTTTATTCTTCATTAATTGTCCCTCCTCATTGGTTTAAATTCATTCTTTGGCCGGTTTCACTATTTAGCTCACTGCCAGATATAGATTAGTGACCATTTTAACTGACAGGTCAACGCTTCCAATGAGTTGAATTATTAACTAATTTAAACTTTGCCTTTACCCCCAACTAATCATCAGCTTTTTAGCAGCACCTCCTTAGATCTTAATTAAATTCTTTGTTATATCATATAGAACATTTTGTGTTCTATTTAATGTCTAATCTGACTTTACTAAAGACACTTCAACACTTTTAACATTTAAATTGCCTGGAGTAACTTCAATAATATAAATCTCCTCATCTTTTATTTTAGTTTGCTGAGGAAGAGATTTTTCCATAACTTTTATCTTATATTTACCCAATGGTACATCTTTAAAAACAAACGAACCATCACTTTTAGTAAATACAGTCTTATTTAATTCTAGTATTTTTAGTTCCACATGACTCAATAAAATATTTTCCTCTTCATAAATATCATTTTCTAATTTTACCTGACCTTCTATTGTTCCCATTTGTGTTAAACCATATTCTAGATATATATTTTCATTTTCTTGAATTTCTATAACCTTATCACTAGTAACCACCTTATAATTTTCTGGTAATGCTCTTATATCAAATCCTACTTCATATAATCCTGGACTAACATTTTCAAATATATAAAAACCGTCTTCATCTGTTATTGCTTTTCTACCATCTCTCAATATAGTAATATCTTCTATTAATGGTTCGCTTAATTCTCTATTTTTATTTCCATTCACATCTAAATAAACTAATCCAGCTATATAAGAACTATGATTTCCTCTTTGATATTTTTGAGTTACTAATCTATCTTTAGAAAAGTTTAATACCTGGCTGAAATAGATTGAAGCTTCATATACCGGTTCTTCACTATTTGAAGAAACATAATCTCTTTCTAGATTTAAAAAAGCTTCCATACCTGAAAATAGGTGTTTATTTAATTCAATAACAATTATTTCTTGATAATTCTCTCTACTACCATATGGAGAAATATACTCAATATCTAACCCTAGATTCCAATCGTTCTTTTGATAATCTAGACCTAAATTACTACTAAAAAAGTTTTCTTCTTCTAAATAAGTTTTTTTTACTCCTGCAGTTAAAGATAAATTTCTAGGTATATTATGTTTCAAAAATAGTTCTAGCTTGTGTACTTCTTCATTAAAATCATTGCCATTTTCTTCTTTATTATATTCATTTTCAGTTGAAACACCTGCAGTAATATAAGTGTGATCACCAGTTTTTAATCTTGCTCTTAAATTTATATCAGAATCACTATCCAATTTACTAGTTTCAAACCAAGTAAATGAAGATTCTAGTCCACCACTTAGTACCAGTTTTTCTGATATGGTACTACTTATATCAAATTTAACAGAAGCATAATCTTCTCTTTTAAGACCACCACCTGCATCTTCACCTTCATAATAATTTATATCAGATATATTATAATTTACTTCACCACTTAATCTAGTCGGACCCCTAAAGGATCTACCTTCTAGAATAACCTCAAACCATTTTCGACTTTTTTCAGTAAGTGAAATATCATTCCAATAGACATCTTCTTCTCTATCAGCAAATTCAGTTATTAATAAAAATTTATTCCTGAATTTATCAGAATAATCAAAAGAAATATTAACAGAGCTTAAATCAAATTTATCCATTTCTAAAATTGACCTTCTATTTTCAAGGTCAATATCCATAAGCCAATTATCATTAATTTCATGCTCAAAAGTAATCAAAGCCTGCTGGCCTAATACAGAATCAACATTATTATAAACAAGTGGAGGAACGTAAGATATAGAAGCACTGATATGTCCATTCTCTTTAGTGTAAAGAGTGCTTGCTCTAACTCCATGTTCTATTAAATCAATTTCATAACCAACCAGCCAGTCACCAAATATTACCAATGGGAGCCCATTAAATCGATGAGCTATTCTTGTTTGACTACCACCAATAAGTCCTTCATATTCATTATCATCATAAACTTTATTAACAGCCATCTCTTCAAAAAATGAAGTATCATTTGTAGGTGCATATTTTAATTTTAAACCACCTATTTCAATAAAAGTTTGTGATTCCTTTGATTTATTATCATTACCTAAAGCAAAAATACCTTCATTTGTTCCTTTTTCAAAAATATATAAACTTCCAGCAACTTTTTTCACTATTTCTTTTTCTGTGTTATCAATATCTTTACTTACCACTCTTATAACATTAGTTCTATTTATTTTCAGTGGGACATTATCAAAATAATATTTATTTTCATCTTTATAAATATATCTTTCACCTATTAAACTATCATTAACATATAGATATATTGTACTGCCTTCTTCAGCCATTCCACTAACAGAAGTATAGGCTCGTCTTTCACTAATTTGTTGTAATGGATACTGTAAGTATAAACCTCTTAAGTTTACCCTCCCTAGTGTATTTGATAGACTAAATCTATTATCACCAAGGATAATTATCCTATTTTGTTCTGTATTTTTCGCGTTTAAATAGGGGTATTCAAGAAAGGTATCTTCAGTTTCAAAGTCATATTCCAATTCTTGATCAGCTGATAGACTCCAATCACCAGCTCTTCCATGTATATTAATTAAATTATAAGCACTTAAATTATCATCATTATTATCTTCAGCAAATTTATAATCAAAACCAATTTTATAGTGTATAGAACCTATAGAAACTTCTGGGCCTGTAATATCTGGTGTTTTTTCAATAATCTTAGGTCTCCTTTTAATTATTTTCTCTGACATTTCATCTAAATCTTCTTCAATATAATCATAATCAAGGATTAATTCTTGATTTCTTGGTGACCATAATAACTTTGCATTTGTTAAATAGTTAACCAAAAAGGTAGCAACATAAAAATCTCCTTCAATTACAACTGGAGGATCTGTTGACCATTCTGGAAAATCATAATAAATTTCATGCTTTAAATCGATCTGAACAGTCTTATCATTTTTTTCAAAATAAACTGTTAATAAATCATTATCCCTATCATAACTTAGATCCAAATCTAACCATCTAGATATAGAGACAAGTGGCACTAAAATATAATCATCCATTTCTAATATTTCAAAAAAATCATCTCTAACTACTGTCTCTCCATCAGAACGAATTTCAAACACAACTTGAGTAGGGTATACCTCTGCCTTAATAGATGGTTGAAAAAAACTGATAAATAATATAAATATATATAATGTCAAAAAATATTTGTGATATGAATTTTTCATAACTTTTAACTCCTATTCTTTGATATAATGTAAAAAAACAGTGATTCTAATTGATAACCACTGGAAAAAAAGGAATTAATTGCTTATAAATTAATTCAACCTAATTTAATTTTTTTCTTTTTTACTTTCTTTATAACTAATCTTACCATATGTATTTAGATTATATTTCTAAAAATTCTCGAAAAAAAACAAAATAAAAATACCCAGATAGCAACATTGCCACCTGGGTTATTTCATGTTAATAATAAAAAATTTTTATTAAAATCTATATAATAATCATTATATTACTTAAATAAATTATCTAAATTAAAAAATTATAAATTAACAATTAATTATTCCCGTGTAGTATAAATACCTAAATATAACCTTTTAAATTCGGATTCCATCAAAATCTTTTTATAGAAAATTTTGGTTTCAATTCAGGATAATTATTTTTAAACATTATTTTTAATCTTTTAACTATATCTTCACCATAATAAACACTTGCATTATTTAGTAGTAATAAAAATTGATTATGTAATGTTTTTGAAATTACATCTTTGGTTCTAAGTAAATAAATCAGATCATCAAATACACTTTTTAATATTAAGTTTTTTGGCACTTCATCAAATGAAATTACAATAAACAAAAACTGACTACCTCTTCTTTTTTCCAATTTTAATATTCTATTAAAAACTCCTTCTTCACAAACAAAAGCGCCAATTT
>JBEPXG010000127.1:0-5430 GCA_041642015.1 Halanaerobiales bacterium | reverse complement strand
ATTTATATCTTTTAAAACAGTTTCTTCTTCATCATTATAGCTAAAAGAAAGATTATCAAACTTAATATTACCTTGAATTTTAATATCTTTTGTAACATCTTTATCATATAGTTCAGGCTGTTCACTGAAAATTTTGTTTAATCTTTTTAAAGATGCAGTACCCCTTTGCATTAAGTTGATTACAAATCCTACAGCCATCATCGGCCAGGTTAGTAATCCCAAGTAACTATTAAAGGCAACAAAATCACCTAAAGAGATTATTCCTTTAATTGTTAGGGTACCCCCATACCAGATAACTATTAAAAAACTAAGGGATGTAATGAATTGAACCATAGGATGAAAAAGTCCCCAAGTTTTGATTAAATCAATATTTTTGTCATAGTTTAACTTATTGGCACTAGCAAACTTCTCTATTTCCATATCTTCTTGAGTAAAAGCCTTTATTACTCTAATGCCTGAGAAGTTTTCCTGAACTTTATCTGTAAGGTTAGAGAATGCTTCCTGTACAGCAGTAAACTTTTCATGGATAGATTTACTGAAGTAAGTAGATAAGATTGCAAGGAATGGTAAAGGAATTAAAGCAATTAAAGTTAATCTAATATCAATTTGAACGATTAAAATTGATATAGTTGCCACTGTGAGAAATATGGCATCAAAAAACATTACAACTCCAGGACCCATTGCCTGGCGTACTGCTTTTATATCATTAGTAGCATGTGCCATTAAATCTCCAGTTTTTTGCTCGTTAAAGTAGTTTGTTGAGAGTTTTAATAAATGTCTATAGAAGTTTTCTCTAATTTGTTTTTCCAACAACTGTGAAGTACCAACGATATATAAACGCCATAAGTATCTAAAAAAGGCTGTAAGTATAGCAATACCAATAATTATAAAAGCATATAGTATTATTCCTTGCATATCAATATTTTTTAACTTTAGTCGATCTGTAAAGTCGCCTAAAAGCCAAGGAATAATTAGTTGTAAGGTATCAACCATTACAAGCCATACAATTCCTAATATATATCTACTTCTATACTTATTAAAAAAATATTTAAATGAATATTTTGTATTAGTATTTTTCAATTTAAACACTCCAATAAAAATTAAATTCCTTATTATAAATTAGATGAAAGAGTAAGTAATCCTCTAAAAAATATATTTTTTTCTAAAATTGGTTGATTAAAGAATAGTATATAATATATTATAGAAATATAATAGTAGAAATATTGTATCTAGGAGGAAAAAATATGAAGTTAGCAATTTTTTCTGATATTCATGGAAATATTTTAGCATTAAACGCAGTTTTAGAAGATATTAAACGTGAAGGTGTAGACAAAATGTATTGTCTTGGTGATTTAGTTGGTTATGGACCGTACCCAAATCAGGTAATAGATGTTATTAAAGAAAATAATATTGAAACAGTAATGGGAAACTATGATCAAGGTGTAGGATTAGATCTTGATGACTGTGGCTGTGCATATAAAACAAAAGAAGAACAAGAACTTGGTGATAGGTCTTTAGAATGGACTAAAAAAGAAGTTACTAAAGAAAACAAAGAATTTTTAAGGAACTTAAAAGGTAAAATTGAGCTTGAGATTGATGGGCGTAAGTTATTATTAGTACATGGAAGTCCTCGTAAGATTAATCAGTACTTATTTTTTGATCATCCTGAAAAAAGTTTACAAAGAATGATTGATCAATATGAGGCAGATATATTAGTCTGTGGACACACTCATATTCCATATGTAAAATACTTAGGAGAAAAGTTAGTAATTAATGATGGTAGTGTAGGAAAACAAAAACCATATAATAAAAACCAGGAATTATATAGTAGAGAAGCTAAATATTTATTATTAAGATTAAATGAAGGCAGTATAGCTACTGAAATTAGAAGTATAAGATATGACTATAAAAAGGTAGCTTCTGATATTGAAAAAAGCAAACTCCCTAATGAGTTTGCAAAAATAATAAGGGGAGGTATAAAAAATGAAGAATAATTTTAAAAGTTATGCTTTGATCCTATTTTTTGTTTTTTTATTGTTATTCACGCAAACAGGCTTAGCTGCAGAGGAAGCTGATATTACTGAAGTAAATATTAGTCACAGAATTGAAAGAATGTTTAGTCCAGAAAAGGCAAATATTAATGTAGAAGCCTGGTCAATGAAAAAAGACTTAGAAGAAGCTTATACTGATGCTACAAATAGAATGAATAATGTAATACAGGTTTTAAAGACATTTGAAAATGTCACTTATACAACTTCTACATTTAGTGTAAATCAACGTTATGTAAATGAAGGTGAAGACAAAAGAAATGAACTGTATTATGAAGTTTCTACATTAATAAAAGTAGAAACTGATAACCTTGACCAACTTGGTAACATTATTGAAAGGGTTGTATCTATGGGGGCTACAAATATTAGAGGAATTAGCTATGGATTGAAATACCCTGAAAAAGCCAAAAACAAAGTAATAAAAGATGGGATAAAAGAAATTGAAGAGAAAGCTTTAATAATACAAGAAAGTTTAGGTAAAGAAAGTTATAATATTGCTCAATTAGATATCAATGATAACTATAACTTTTTTAACTATAGTTATACTACTAGAAGTGACATGTCAGCACAGGAATCATTACCTGTACCTGAAATAGCTCCAGAAGATGTAAGAATTAATGTTAGTTTTAGTGTTAAGCTAGAATACAAATAACTATTAACATAGTTTAATAAAGGATTAATGTATAAATAGATAAATAAAAAAGAGAAGCTCAAAGCGAGCTTCTCTTTTAACATTTATATTAACTTTTTATCTTTTAATATTATTCTTCTATAAAGTAGTTTGTAACATCTTTTAAGTATTCTATTATAGTTAGGTTTTGTGGACAAGCTTCTTCACATTGGCCACATTCAATACAGTTATCTGCTCTTGCTTTTTCACTCATGTTAAAGTACCTTTTATTATTAGTTTCATACTTATCATAAATTTTAGCTTCATTATATAATGAAAAGATATTTGGAATTGCAACTCCTTGTGGACAAGGAACACAGTAATTACAACCTGTACAAGCTACAGGGAAGATATCCAAGAATTTTTTTCTTGCTTTTGTAACTAACTTAGATTCTTTGCTAGATAGACTATTTTGATCTGCATTACTAGCCAGATTAATATTTTCTTTTATTTGATCCATTGTACTCATACCGCTTAAAACAACACTTACTTCTTTTTGGTCCCATAGCCATTGTAAAGACCAGTTCACAGCATTTCTGTTTTTATCTGAGTTATCTAAGATTGTTTTTACATCCTTAGGAGGCTCTTGGGCAAGTGTTCCACCTCTTAAAGGCTCCATAATTACAACTTCTATACCGTTATTATGAGCATATTTTAGACCTTTTTTCCCTGCCTGGAATTCAGTATCTAAATAATTATACTGAATCTGACAGAAGTCCCAATCATAATGATCAATAATTTCTTCAAAAAGATCATAATCTGCATGGAAAGAAAAGCCTACTTGTTTAATTATTCCTTGTTTTTTCTTTTCTTCAAGCCAGCTGAAAACATCAAGTTCTTTATAGTTTTCCCAGTAGTCTCTATTTAAAGTATGTAATAGATATAGATCGATATGATCAGTTTGTAGTTTTTCTAACTGTTTGTCTAAATAATAGTCAAAGTCTTCTCTTTTTTCAATCTTCCAGGAAGGAAGTTTTGTAGCAAGATAAGCTTTCTCTCTATAGCCATCTTGTAGAGCTTTACCTACAACTGTTTCACTGTTTCCTCCATGGTAAGGCCAAGCAGTATCAATATAGTTGATTCCATTGTCAATAGCATATCTAACCATTTCAATTGCTTTTTTTTCATCAATATCTTCATTGTCATCATCAATTACAGGAAAACGCATACATCCCATTCCAAGAATAGAAGTATCCATATTACTATCTCCAAATTTTTGATATATCATTATCTATACTCTCCTTTTGATATTAAGCTTTTTAGTTTAAATAATAGTATAACATATTACATAGCTTAAGTCCAAATTACACAAATAAGCACATCATAATTGTTAATTGATTGTAATAATTTTATAAAATTTGACAGACCAAATTTAGTATAATATACTAAAATAGAATTGGATTAAGTATATATTTCACTTAACTAATATAAAGGGGGAACGAAGATGGCAAATAAGATGAAGACAATGGATGGAAACACTGCTGCAGCTCATGTTGGTTATGCTTTTACTGATGTTGCTGCAATCTATCCAATAACTCCTTCATCCCCAATGGCTGAATTAGTAGATGAATGGAGTGCACACGGCAGGGAAAATATTTTTGGTCAAAGAGTAAAGTTATCTGAATTACAATCTGAAGGTGGGGCTTCAGGTGCTGTTCACGGATCATTATCTGCAGGAGCATTAACAACAACTTTTACTGCTTCTCAGGGACTATTATTAATGTTACCAAATATGTATAAGATAGCTGGTGAGCTATTACCGGGAGTATTTCATGTAAGTGCTCGTAGTATTGCTACACATGCATTATCAATTTTTGGTGATCAATCAGATGTAATGGCAACTAGAGCTTCAGGTTTTGCATTGTTAGCTTCAGGTAGTGTTCAGGAAGTTATGGATCTTGGTGGAGTTGCACATTTAGCAGCAATTAAGTCAAGTTTACCATTTGTACATTTCTTTGATGGCTTCCGTACTTCTCATGAATATCAAAAGATTGATGTTATGGACTATGATGATTTAGCTAAACTTGTAGATTATGATAAGATTCAAGAGTTTAGACATAGAGGATTAAATCCAGAACATCCAGTAACTAAAGGTACAGCAATGAATCCTGATATTTTCTTCCAAGCAAGAGAATCTGTAAATAAGTATTATGAAAGAATTCCTGATATAGTAGAAAACTATATGCAAGAGATCACAAAGATTACTGGAAGAGAGTACCATCCATTTAATTACTATGGTGCAGAAGATGCAGAACATATTGTTGTTGCAATGGGTTCAGTTACTGATACTATTGAAGAAACTGTTGACTATTTAGTAGACAAAGGGGAAAAAGTTGGTGTAATCAAAGTTCATCTATATAGACCGTTCTCAGAAAAATACTTTATGAATGTTTTACCTGATACAGTTAAGAAAATCAGTGTATTAGATAGAACTAAAGAACCTGGTTCTGTTGGAGAACCATTATATGAAGATGTTCGTTCATTATTCTATGATAAAGATAACAAACCTTTAATAGTAGGTGGCCGTTATGGATTAAGTTCTAAAGATACAACACCTACAGATATTAAAGCTGTTTTTGATAATCTTAAAAAAGATAAACCTAAGAATCAATTTACAATTTCAATTAAAGATGATGTTACATATACTTCACTTGAACCAGAAACAAAAATTGATTCAACACCAGAAGGTACAGTTAGATGTAAGTTCTGGGG
>JBEPXG010000126.1:0-5430 GCA_041642015.1 Halanaerobiales bacterium | reverse complement strand
ACAGAGATCTATTCCAACGCGTTGGCCATTAGTTAACGATAAAGAAAGTTATATTTCTTCGAATTTTGGATGGAGAACTGATCCAATATCTTCACAACAGGAATATCATGAAGGATTGGATATAGCTGTATGGTACAATACACCTGTTATTACAACAGCAGATGGACGTATTACTTTTGCAGGATGGGAAAATGGTTATGGTTGGTCTGTTGAAGTAGACCATGGACATGGTTATAAGACTTTCTATGCACATCTAAATGAAATTAAAGTTAGTAAAGGTGATAAAGTTAGTGAAGGTGCAACTATAGCTTTAACGGGGAATTCAGGAAGAAGTACTGGGCCACATTTACATTATGAAGTGAGAGTTAATGGGGTACCTAAAAATCCTAGAAATTATATTGGGAGGTAAGTGTATTGTTTAATAAGGAAGAGGAAATAAAAAAAGATGAAATTAATACTATTTTTGGACAACAGACTGAATTTGATGGCAAACTAAGCACAAAAGGTTCAATAAGGATAGAAGGGAAAATAAATGGTACCATAAACGCTGATGGAGATGTTTTCGTAGGAGAATCAGGTACAGTGAGTAGTACTATTGAAGCCAGAAAAGTTGTTATAGCAGGAAAAGTTGATGGAAATGTGACTGCTAATGATAAGTTAGAAATCTTACAAACTGGAACCTTAAAAGGTGATATTAAGGCAAAAAATCTGGTTATCGAAGAAGGAGCAAAGTTTATTGGGAAAAGCGAACCTTTGGAAAATAAAGGAAATAGACAAAAATCAGAAACAAAAACAGAAAAAAATGTTGAAAAATCATCAAAAAATTAATAAACTATAAGTAAGATAGAAAAAAACATATGATTTGGGTTGAAGTTCAGATGAGAGACCTTTCAAAGGCGCCGAAGGAGCAAAGCTTATTAAAATAAGCCGAAACTCTCAGGCAGAAGAAATCTGAATGGACCAAACTCTGGACTTAAGAGAACAGGGGAGTTTAAGGAAACTTAAACTCCCCTGTTTTTATTTAAAAGACAATAATATTATATGAGGAGGTGAAGAAGTTGAAAAAAACTGCTATTTATGATGAACATTTAAATTTAGGTGCAAAAATAATTGATTTTGGTGGTTGGCAGATGCCTGTCCAGTATAGTAGTATTATTGATGAACACAAAGCTGTTAGGAATAAAGCTGGCCTCTTTGATGTTTCACATATGGGAGAAATATTAGTAAAAGGAAAAGATTCTTTAGAATTAGTCCAGAAACTGATTACTAATGATGCTTCTGAAATGGATAATGGTCAAGTTATTTATACGCCAATGTGTTATGAAGATGGTGGTATTGTAGATGATCTTTTAGTATATAGGTTAAAAGAAGATGAATTTCTTTTAGTCGTTAATGCTTCAAATACAACTAAAGATTTTAAATGGATAAAATCAAATAGTGAACTGTTTAAAAATGTTGAAGTTTATAATAAAACAGATTATTATTCGCTAATTGCAATACAAGGACCTATTTCCCGGGAAATAATTAGTGAAATAGTTGCTGATGATATTGAAAATCTTAAATTTTATAGATTTATTGAGACTAAAATAAATGGTTTTGATGCAATTGTATCAAGAACTGGTTACACAGGAGAATTAGGATTTGAAATATATTTAAAATCAGAAAATGGACCTAAATTATGGCGTAAACTCATAGAAATAGGTGCTGATAAAGGTCTTGTTCCTGCAGGTTTAGGTGCTAGAGACACATTGAGATTGGAAAAAGCCCTATGTCTTTACGGAAATGACATCAGTGAAAAAACTAATCCATTAGAAGCTGGTTTATCCTGGACAGTTAAATTAGATAAAAAAGACTTTAATGGAAAAAAAGAGTTAGTAAAAGTTAATAAAGATGGGCTTAACAAAAAATTAGTGGGATTTAAAATGATAGATAGAGGAATTCCAAGACATGGATATAAAATAAAAATGAATGGCCAGGAAGTAGGAGAAGTTACTAGTGGTAGTTATTCTCCAACTTTAGATGGTAATATTGGGTTAGCATATATTGATATTGATAAAATTTCTATAGGTAAAGAAGTTGATATTTGTATAAGAAAAAGAGAAGTAAAAGCTAAAATAGTTGAAACACCGTTTGTTTAATAAAAAAAGGGGGAAATATTTTATGACAATTCCAAACGATTTATTTTATACCGAAAATCATGAATGGATATCTGTAGATGGAAAAGAAGCTGTAGTTGGGATTACTGAACATGCACAAGATGAATTAGGAGATATAGTTTTTGTTGAACTGCCTTCTGTAGAAGAAGAATTAGATCAATTTGAAGAATTTGGAGTAATTGAATCAGTAAAGGCCGTTTCTGATGTTTTCATGCCTGTAAGTGGTATTGTTGTTGAAGTTAATGAAGAACTAATGGACCAACCAGAGTTGATTAACGAAGACCCTTATGGAAGTGGTTGGCTAATAAAAGTTGAGGTAAAAGATAAAAGTGATTTAGATGAATTAATGGATAGCTCTGAATATAAGGAATTTATAGAGGGGGAATAGTAAATGGACTATGTCTCCAATACTGAAAAAGAAAGAAAGCAAATGTTAAAAGAAATCGGAGTAGAAGCAATTGAAGATATTTTTAATTCTATTCCAGAGGAAGTAAAACTTAATAGAGACTTAAATGTATCTGAAGGTATGTCAGAATTAGAATTAAAAAGGCATATAAATAAAATTGCTGATACTAATATATCACTAGATAATTATACTTCTTTTTTAGGAGGGGGAGCATATGATCATTATGTTCCAAGTATAATTGATCATTTAATTTCAAGACAGGAGTTTTATACTGCATATACACCATATCAAGCAGAATTAAGCCAAGGTACCTTGCAGGTTGTTTATGAATACCAAAGTATGATTAGTGAACTAACAGGCATGGAAGTTGCCAATGCATCGCTCTTAGATGGGGGCTCAGCGACTGCTGAAGCTATATTAATGGCTTCAAGAATTAGTAGAAACAAAAAAGTTTTAATGTCTTCTGCCTTACATCCATCATATAGAGAAGTTGCAAAAACCTATGGTGAGCCTAAAGATCTAGATTTTGTAGAGATTGGTTTAGACAATAGTGTAACTAATTTAGAAGAGTTAGAAGATAATTTAAGTGATGATGTTGCAGCAATAGTTGTTCAATATCCAAATTTTTATGGCTCTATAGAAAATATGAAAAAAATTCAAAAGTTAAAACAACAATATAAAAAAGTTCTTTTAATTGTTGTTGCTAATCCTATTAGTTTGGGATTATTAACACCTCCTAAAGAATTTGGAGCAGATATAGTAACAGGTGAAGGACAAAGTCTTGGAAATACAATAAATTATGGGGGACCTTATCTAGGTTATCTTGCATGTATTAACGATAGAAAATTTATAAGACAAATGCCAGGCAGGATAGCTGGAGCAACTGTTGATGCTGATGGTAATCGTGGTTATGTTTTAACATTACAGACCAGAGAACAACATATTAGAAGAGAAAAGGCTACATCTAATATGTGTACAAATGAGGCTTTAAATGCAACCATTTCTACAATTTATATGGCAACTATGGGTAAAAAAGGATTAAAAGAAGTTGCTGAACAGTCTTATAAAAAAGCACATTATTTAGCAGAAAAGATAGATGAAACAGATAAATTTGATGTATTAAACTTAGATAACTTTTTTCATGAGTTTTGGGTTAGTACAAAACTTCCAGTGAAAAAAGTATTATCTAGCCTAAAACAAAATAATATTCTTGGTGGTATAGATATTTCACGCTTTAAAGAAGAAGAGGGAATTTTAATTAGCGTAACAGAAAAAAGGACCAAAGAAGAATTAGATGAATTAGTAAAATTAATGGAGGTGATGTAAGTGGCTGAAAAATTAATCATTGATTACTCAAGTCAAGGTAGAAAAGGTTATTCATTACCTTCATTAGATGTGCCAGATATTAATATTGAAGATAATTTAGAGTCTGAATATTTACGCGAAAATTTAAATTTCCCTGAGGTAAGTGAAGTAGATGTTGTACGTCATTATACTGCACTTTCAGAACTTAACTATGGTGTAGATTCTGGTATTTATCCATTAGGTTCATGTACAATGAAATATAATCCAAAAAGAAACGAAGATATTGCTAGAATAGATCATTTAAGTCAAATTCATCCTTATCAAAGCGATGAAGATGTACAAGGTTCTTTGAGGATATTACATGAACTAAAAACAGATTTAGCTGAGATAAGTGGTATGGATGAGATGACATTACAACCAGCTTCAGGAGCTCATGGAGAATTTACAGGTCTTTTAATTATTCGAAAGTACTTTGAAGATAAAGGGATAGAAAAATCTAAGGTCATTGTTCCTGATTCTGCACATGGTACAAATCCAGCAAGTGCTGTAATGGCAGGATTTGATATTGTTGAAATTGATTCAAATGAACATGGTATGGTTGATATAGAAAAACTAAAAGAAGCAGTTGATGACGATGTAGCAGCATTAATGTTAACTAATCCTAATACACTAGGTATATTTGAGAAAGACATTAAACAAATTGCTGATATAATTCATGATGTAGGTGGATTGCTTTATTATGATGGAGCTAATTTAAATGCTGTTATGGGTTATGCTAGGCCAGGAGATATGGATTTTGATGTATTACATCTAAATTTACACAAGACATTCTCTACACCACATGGTGGTGGAGGACCTGGTTCTGGAACTGTTGGAGTTAAAGAATTCTTAAAACCATATTTACCACGACCTTTATTAGTTAAAAATGGTGATAAATATTATTGGGATTATGATAGACCTAAATCAATTGGTAAAGTCCATGCTTTTTATGGGAATTATGGAGTTTTAATAAGAGCATATTCATATATTAAAACATTGGGGTATAAAGGATTAAAGAAAACAACTGAAAATGCTGTTTTAAATGCTAATTACATGAAAATTAAACTTAAAGAAGATTTTGAATTACCTTATGAAGAAAACAGTTTACATGAATTTGTTCTATCAGGTGTAAAACAAAAAGAAAAGGGAGCAAATACATTAAACATTGCAAAACGCTTACTAGATTATGGTCAATATGCTCCTACAATATATTTCCCATTAGTAGTAAAAGAAGCAATGATGATTGAACCTACAGAAACAGAAAATGTTGGTACATTAAATAAGTTTATTGATACTCTTAAAACTATATCAAAAGAAATAGAAGAAACCCCAGAGTTAGTAAAAAATGCTCCCCACAATACTGCAGTTAGAAAATTAGATGAAGCAAAAGCTGCTCGCGAACCGGATTTAAAATGGTAGTATATTAGTATTTAAATTTCAATATTTATAATATAAATAAGCGGCCAATGGCCGCTTATTTCTTCTATATATTGCTTTAATCTGTCTATTATTATATAATATTGA
>JBEPXG010000125.1:0-5432 GCA_041642015.1 Halanaerobiales bacterium | reverse complement strand
TTTATAATTTTATTAAATTTATTTTTTGGTAATTTAATATGATAAGGAGCTAAAATTACTGACTGATCTGTAATTGCTAAACCAAGATGTTTATCAGTCTCAATATTAATAACATGATCAAATATACTATTTACCTTACCTTTTAAACCATAATTCTCTTGAACTAAATTACCTTCTATTACATTATCATACATCTTCTCCACCTAGTATGTCTGTAAAATTTAACATTTTTAAAGCAATTTCTAAGTTTAATTTATCATCAGGACTTTCAAGACTTAAACCAGTAATTTTTTCTATTCTTTTTAGTCTATAATGAACAGTATTATAATGTATATATATTTTTTTAGCTACATTTGTTAAATTACCATTTTCTTCAAAAAATGCTTTTAATGTTTTTAGTAATTCTGTATTATGTGCTTTATCATATTTTAATAATGGTATAATAGAGTTTTCTAAGAAACTATTTTTTTGGTCTTTATCAATTTTATAAAGTAATTTATAAACTCCTAAGTCTTCAAAAAAGAATATTTGTTTATCTTTATTTAGTTTACTAGCTACAATAATAGTTCTTTTAGCTTGTGAATAACTTTCATGTAAATTAATAATGTCTTCTTGATGTTTTCCAACACCTACAGTAACTAAGTTTCTATCATCACTATCAATTATATTAATAATCTTAGATGCAAATTCATTTATTTTTTCTTTGTCTTGTCCAGGATAAAGGGCAATTAAATATGTTCCTAAATCACCCATTATAATATCATTATCTATCACTCTTTTAGCAGATTCTAAATAAGTTTTTTGTATATTTTCATTTAATAATCCTTTGTTTTTAAAATGTTTAGAAATTAAATCTTTTAATTCAAACACTACAACTGAAAAATCTTTATCCAGTTCCATGCCCATATTTTTTCCTCTATTAACAATTGTTTGTTTGTTATTTAACTTACCTTTTAAAATATCGTATAGTAATTCATTTTTATACTTTAATTCTACATTTGTAATAGATCTTTTATTTAAAATATCTAAAGCAGCAATAGTACTTGCCCATTTTAATGTTGATATATCTAGTTTATTAATACTTTTATCATATTCCCAAGCATATAAATAACCAAAATGACTATTTGGGGTTATTATAGGGATTTTTATTCTCATAACATTTTTATCATTTAATCTAACAGATTTTTTCTTACATCTGTAACCGTAAATTTCTTCTTCAGTTTCCTTTTTACCATTAGTTTGTACAGTTTCTAATAGATCTTCCTTATTAATTTCATTGTTATATTCATCTGGTATTGAATAAGACATTATTGCCATATTTGAATCAACTATTAAAACAGGATTTTTAATCATATCAACTAAAACCGTTGATAAACGATCAAGTCCATTTTCATATAGTACGGTATTGGTTAGAACTTCATGAATATTTAAAGTTTTTTCTAAAAATCTAGTCTGAACATTTAATATTTCACTTAATATCGGATTTATAAATTCTGAAAATGAAAAATCATAAGGTATTTTCAATAATGGGAAGTTATGTAATTTTGCTTGTTCAATCATAAATTCTGGTATCTGATTAATATATCTACCAGGTTTAATTCCAAGTCCTGCTAAATTTTTCTCTGCTAATTTTGGAATTAAATTCTTCAATGCATCTTCATCATCTTTAATTGAGTAAAGTGTTGTAAATAATAATTCTCCTTCTTTAACCCAATCAACAATATCAGGAACTTCCATGATATTAATCTTGGTAATATGACGGTCTAGACCTTTTTCTCCCGCTAAGACCTTAACTTCACTCATTTTTTCTAAGTTTAGAGCATCTGCTATTGTTATTCCAATTAGCTCTTTCATCTATTTCACCATCCTGAAAAAGTTTGTTTGTGAATTGTACATATAGTATTATAACATAGATCAATATATTTTGGAAGAAATAACAATAAATTTTTCAAATTTATTTTATTTTTTGTATAATATATATAAAAAAAGGCAACCCAGAAGGTTGCCTTTATTGTTACTATATTATATATTACTATTTTATTTATTATATCATTATAAATTTAATTAATGAGTAGGTGCTTCTTCTTCTCCACCAGGTAATAATTGGTTAAGAACAATACCTACTACTGCAGCTAAAGCCATACCTGAGAATTCAAGACCCCAGATTTGAAGTGCTGCTCCACCAAGACCTAATACTAGAGTTGTTGCTGCAATAATTAGGTTTCTTGATATTTTAAGATCAGTTTGATTTTCTACTAAAGTTCTAACACCAATAGTAGCAATCATACCGAATAAGAGAATTGAAATACCACCAATAACTGGTTGTGGAATAGTTTCAATAAATCCACCAAACTTAGGAACAACTGCCATAACTATAGCAAATGTAGCAGCAATTCTCATAACGATTGGATCATATACTTTAGTTAAAGCTAAAACACCAGTATTTTCACCATAAGTAGTATTTGGTGGTCCACCAAATATACCAGCAATTGCTGTTGCAATACCGTCACCAGCCATTGTTCTATGAATACCAGGATCAGTAACTAATTCTCTACCTTTACCTATTGTTTGACTTATAGCTAATATATCACCAACATGCTCAACCATAGAAACAATAGCAACTGGAGCAATTATTGAAATAGCTCTCATTTGGAAAGCTGGAACTGTAAATGCTGGTAAACCTATCCATGCTTTGTTCATAATTGGAGCAAAGTCAACAATACCAACAATTATAGCTACAACATAACCTGAAACAAGACCAACGATAACTGGTACAATTTTTAAGAAACCTTTTGCAAATACAGCAGCAATAGCGGCACCTAATAAAGCAGCCATAGCTACAATAACATTTGCAGTACTACCAGTTGCTTGGTCAATAGCTACAGGAGCTAAGTTTAGACCAATAATGATAATGATTGGACCAGTAACAATTGGTGGGAATACTTTCTTAATTAAACCAGGACCAACCTTATAAATTATAAATGCTACAATAGCATAAATTATACCTGCAACAATAACTCCACCCTGTGCAGCAGGAATTCCACCATGTTGTTCTATAACTAATGATATAGGTGCTATAAAAGCGAATGATGAACCTAGATAAGCAGGTACCTTCTTTTTAGTAATAAAGTGAAACGCCCATGTACCAACACCTGCAGTAAATAATGCAACAGATACATGCAACCCAGTTAAGATTGGTACTAAAATTGTAGCACCAAACATAGCAAGTGCATGCTGTAATCCTAAAAATATTGCTTGTGCTTTAGGAAGTTTAGAAATATCTCTAACAGCTTCTTCTCTTTGAGACTCCATTAATTATTCCTCCTTTAAAAAAATAAGATATGTTATTAATGTGGAAATTAGATATTGTATCTATTTTATTTTATGTATTCACCTCCTATTATTAGTTTATAAACATAATTATGGAAATTATTTCAATTATTGCCCCTATATATTAATTCTCAATATCTTCCTGTTATTCCTTTTGTAATATTTAACAATTTTATAACATGTTTTTCGTTATATTCTCTAATGTATTCATCTTCTATATTTATTATAATGAATATGGTTAGATTGTAATACAAAAAAGAGGGGGACCTAATTTTGGAAGGTATTAAATTATTAAAATCAAGAAGATCTATTAGAGAACTTAAAGATCAAGAGGTAGAAAAAGACAAATTAGAAAAAATTGTAGAAACTGCTAGATATGCTCCAACTGCAAATAATGTACAACCTTGGCATTTTGTTGTAGTTACTGAAAATGACAAAATTAAAAGACTTGAAGAATTAACTGAGCAAGATAAAAAGTTTCCAGCAGCAATTGCTGTCTTTAGCGAAGATGTAAAACATCATTTAGAAGATGGTTCAAATGTTACTACTTATATTCTTCTAGCTGCTAAAGAATTAGGCTTAGGAACATGCTGGATCGGAAGTTATGGAAAACCTTATACTTCTGAAGTTAAAACCATGTTAGATGTACCAAAAGATTATAAACTAATATCCATTGTTACAGTTGGATATCCTGATGAAAATCCTCATCCAAACAAAAAAGAATTAGATGAAGTTATTCATTGGGAAAAGTATTAAATAAACATAAAAAATAATATTTTTTAAGAAAAGGTACGGGAATATTCCCGTACCTTTTTATTTTTAATTAATATGATTAATCTATTTTATTAAATACAACACAAGCATTCTGTCCACCAAAACCAAAGGAATTAGACATAACTGCTTTTAAATCCTTTACCTCTCTAGCTTTATTAGGAACATAGTCTAAATCACATTCGGGATCCTTAGTTTCATAATTAATAGTAGGAGGTAAAATATTATCTCTAATTGCTAATACTGATGCAATAGCTTCAATTCCTCCAGCTGCACCTAATAAATGACCTGTCATTGATTTAGTAGAACTTACTGCTAAATCATAAGCATGTTCTTTAAACAGATCTTTAATAGCTTGTGTTTCAAGCTTGTCATTAAATGGTGTAGAAGTTCCATGAGCATTAATGTAACCTATATCATTGAACTCTACATTTGACTTCTCTACAGCCATCTTCATCGCTCTATAAGCACCTTCTCCGTTTGGAGCAGGTTGAGTCATATGATATGCATCAGCAGACATTCCATATCCACTTACTTCAGCTATTATATTAGCACCACGTGCTTTTGCAAATTCATAATCTTCTAATATTAAAACACCACTACCTTCACCAATTACAAATCCATCTCTATTTTTATCAAAAGGTCTACTAGCTTTTTGTGGTTCATCGTTTCTAGTAGAAAGAGCTTTCATATTACTAAACCCTGCAACAGCTGATGGTGTTATAGATGCTTCTGCTCCACCAGCAATCATTACTTTAGCATCTCCTCTTTTTATAATTTCCATTGCTTCACCAATAGAGTGTGATCCAGAAGCACATGCAGTTACAGCATTACTATTAGGACCTTTGGCATTAGTATAGATTGCAACTTGTCCAGCAGCCATATTTGAGATCATCATTGGGATAAAGAAAGGACTAATTCTTCTTGGTCCTCTTTTTACAAGTCTTTCGATTTGATTTTCAAATACTTCTATTCCACCAATTCCTGATCCAATTAAAACACCACTTTCATTTGCAATATCTTCTGTAATTTCTAGATTAGCATCTTCTAGTGCTTTTAATGCCGCATAAACAGCATATTGAGTAAATACTGCCATTCTTTTAGCATCTTTACGATCTATATAATCACTTGCATCAAAATCCTTAATTTCAGCACCTATTTGACTAGGATATTCTTCAGGATCAAATTTTTCTATTTTTGATATACCAGACTTTCCATCTATTAAATTATTCCAGAACTTTTCAGCTTCCATACCAAGTGCTGAAGCAACACCAAGTCCTGTCACAACAACTCTATTACTCATAATTTATGAACCTCCAAATTTATATTTT
>JBEPXG010000124.1:0-5434 GCA_041642015.1 Halanaerobiales bacterium | reverse complement strand
TGGAACAAAGATTATTGCTTTCATCTTGTCATCCATTGAAGCAATATTACCCGCCAAAGAAGAGGCGGCATTACCTGTAGAAGAACATGCAACTGTATCTGCATTTGCTTCCTGAGCTTTAACAGCAGCCATAGCAGAGGCTCTATCTTTTAAAGATCCTGTTGGATTTAGGCCATCATCTTTTATTATTAGATTATTTAACCCCAGCTTTTTAGCCATTTTTTTTGATCTATATATTGGTGTATGTCCAATTCTTAGATTAGGTCGTTTTGTATCTTTTTCAATTGGAAGCAGGGGTAAATATCTCCATATCGACTCTTCTTTATTATTTTTTAAATCATTTTTTGTCCAGTCTTTTTTTATCTCATCATAGTAGTACTGCACATCTAAAATTCCTTTGTCTTTACAGCTATCACATAAATATTTATCAGGCAAGGCTTCATATGTTTCACCACAATTAGTACACTTTAGATTTTTTACATATTTCATTATTTACACCTTCTTAGATTTGATCTAATAATCCAACTTCTTTATTGAATTCCTTAATTAACTCATCTATTTTACCTGTCATATTATGAATACTTCCCCAGTAATTATCATAATCATACCACTGTGCATTTAACTCTTCTACATCTTTACCCTGTTGTTCAACCCAGGTATAGTATTTTAGATTATGAATTCGTTTTTTGCTTTCATAGGTGAGTTCTTCTAGATAATCAATAGTTTGGCCTTTAAGATGTGTATTGTAATCTACAGCAGCATCTATCTTATCATATTCACCAAACTGTTCTTCCATCTCTTCTAGTCTTGATTTATATAATTCCATTGAATCTGTAAATACTGTTAGAATAATATCATCTTCACCTAACTCATAATATTTAGCAAACTTAATAGCAGAAAGCATATTTGCAACACCTGAGATACCCATTAGACTTAACTTATCTATTACATCTTGTTTGATTCCTAATTCTTCTTTTAAATATTTCTGTCCAGCAGGTTCATTAAACAGTCTAACTAAGCTCATACTATCATTATCATCAACTGCAATTACCATATCTGTATTTTTTACATTGTGGATCCAAGGAACATGTTTGTCTCCAATTCCCTCGATACGATGTGCCCCAAAACCATTATTTAATAATGTAGGGCATTGTAGTGCTTCACCAACAGCAATTTTACTTGTTGGATACTTTTCTTTTAGATAATCTCCACAACCTAAGGTTCCAGCTGAACCTGATGTTAATGTAACACCAGCAAATTTGTCGTTTTCTCCCATAACTTCATTTAAAACATCTTCCATTGCACTTCCTGTAACTTCATAGTGCCATAGATGATTACCGAACTCTTCAAACTGATTAAATGCCATTACATTTTCTCTGGTGTTTAATAGCTCATTTGTTTTATCAAATATTTCTTTAACATTACTCTCACTACCTGGTGTTGCGATAACTTCACCAGCTACTTTTGATAACCAATCAAATCTTTCACTACTCATTTCTTCTGGTAGGATAGCGATTGAATCACAGGCTAGAAGTTCAGAATTATATGCTCCACCTCTACAGTAATTACCAGTAGAAGGCCAGATTGCTTTATGATATGTAGGATCAAACTGTCCAGTTATTAAACGAGGAGCTAAACAACCATATGTAGCACCAACCTTATGTGCTCCAGTAGGAAACCACTTTCCAACCAAACCAATTATTTTAGCATCCACACCAGTAAGTTCTGATGGTAGTTCAAAGTAATTTACACCATCATATAATCCACCATCTTTTTTAGGTTCATTTTTCCATGAAATACGAAATAAATTATATGAGTTTATATCCCATAAACCAACATCTTTTAATTTTTCTTTTATTTCATCTGGTATTAATTCTGGATTTTTCATCTGTTCAAATGTAGGCATTATAATGTTTTTCTCACGTGCCCTTTGAACTGTCCTTTTTAATTGCTCTTCATTAATACTTAAATCTATCATTTTTACCCTCCTCATATTGTTTAACTAAAGTTAAATTATTTTACATATATATTAAGTATAATTTAAATCTCGTTATATATATTCAATAATATTTAATAAATTCCTTCCTATATAAGATGTTTTTTTAATCACAATTAAACTAATATTTAAAAAATCAATTGATAAAACACTACCTTTAAATACAATAATTTTTATTTATAATTGATAGATATTCTTTTTGTTAAAAACGTCAGCTTTTATGGATAAGTGCAGATGATTTTTACATCTTATTCTAATTTTAATTTCATATTTTTACAAAGAAAAAAACAGGCACAAGGCCTGTTTTGTTAATTATAATTTGTTATTAAATTTTTAATATAGTAAGTCTTCAAAGTATTTATTTGCTTCTTCAGAAGTTTTAGATTGATTATAAAATAAGTTGATTTTACCTATTCTATTAGTTAAACCTTTTCTTAATACTGAAGATTTCATAAGAAATTCAATACTTTCATATCTTTCTTCACCTTGAAAAGTTCTTACATTATATACTTTTTTTAATCTTCCCTGCCATCTTTTTATCACTACATTGTCATAAAGGTTATCTTTTTCATTAAAATTACTTAGAGTGTGTAAAACACCTTTACCTTTAATATAGTTGTTAGCTAGAAAATAATTTGTATACTCAAGTTCCATGTTTATCCTATTTTCACTACGTACACTTACATTTAACTCAAGATAATTAATATTTTCATCTTTTAGATATTCCTTTTTTATGAATTCATAATATATTTCTACTCTTGAACCATAAAGGTATGTCCGAGCTCTATAGATCCAATATTGATTACCAGTTTTTATACCCGATCTATAAAATTTAACTGGTACATATTTTTTATCTCCAGTCCTATCTTCAATTTTTAAAATGAAAAAATGGTGACCTAATGGAAAATCTTTGTTTTTTTCAAAAAAGTATTCCGGTTCACTAACAAAACCAATATCTTCAAAGACAGGCATAATTCTAAAGTCATTTAACTTTATTTCTTCATCTAAGAATAATGCCCCAGTATTATTTTTATCATTAATATACTTTAGACCTTCATTTCCAACCGATCTTTCAGCTTGAACTTGGATTGAAAACAAAAGTACTATAGCTAATGCAATAGTTAAATATTTTTTCAAACTATCACAACCTTTCTTTATTCAACATGCTCTATTTCAAAAGATGATGTTATCTCTGCATTTAAAGAAGCAGATGCTGAACAATATTTGTTTTCAGATAAATCAATTGCCTTTTTAACTTTTCTTTCATCAAGATTTTTACCCTTAATATAGTAATGTAAGTTAATTGTTTCAAATCTTTTAGGATGATCTTCTGCTCTTGTTGCTTCTATGTCTATATCAAAGTCTAAAATTTCAGCTTTCATTTTTTTCAATATTAAAACTACATCTATCCCTGTACATCCACCTAGACCTGATAGAAGCATTTCTAATGGTCGAGGAGCAGAATCATTCCCCCCAGCACTTTCTGATGCATCCATAGGTAATTTATGTCCTGAGTCACCTATACCTTCAAACTTTAAATTTTTGTTCCACTTTACTTTCATTTCCATATTTACAACCCCTTAATTCATCATATTTTCTTATAATTAATTATAACATATATTATGGATAGTGATAAATATATTCTATCCACTATTAATCATAGTGATTATTTGAATATATTTCTGTTAATTATTTATCAATTATAATATTAATTTATATCTGTATGATTAAAATATATAATTGTTGAAACTATTGAAATTATAAATAGAGCTGCTAATATAATCCAACTATAAATTATAGGATAAACAATCTCTTGACTAGATACAGTTAAATGTACTGGTAAACCCCAAGGATAAAAGGCTAAATATTTTGATTGACCAAATATTATTGTTCCTATTGTTACAAAAATTGAAAAAGCTATGGTTGGAACATAACCTTTAAATACTAATGTTACTAAAACAAATGATGGTACAAGAAGATAAAATAAAAATCCTGTAAAAAGATATTTATATAGAAATTCTGAAAATAAATCAAAAGTAAAATTTTGAAATCCAGTTATTAGACCTATAATTGTTACTGATAAAAATGAGACTAATAAAATAATTTCTATCCAGAGAAATAAGATTACTAATTTACTAATTATTAGTTTTACTCTGCTAATTGGGATAGTTAATAAATTTTTCAAAGTATCTTCTTCAAATTCTCTATTATAGATATATGTAACTATTAAAGCAAAGAGCATATTGCCAATCACAAATGCAATAAATAGATGAGTTTGATTAAAATAACTTCCAAAAGATAAAATTGAATCAGGGTTTTGGCGCTTATAACCTACAAGCATAAAAAAAGTCATTACTGGGGATACTAAAGCTCCTAATAAACTGATTAAAAACATCTTTGAATTTTTCATCTTAAATATTTCGGTATATAATAGTCTAATCAATTAACTCACCACCGGTTAATTTAATGAAATAATCTTCTAGATTATCTTCGCTCAAATATATTTTGGTTACATCAATACTATTTTTTACAAATAATTTATTGATTTCGCTAATTTTATCATGTGCAGTATATATTCTAACCTTATTATCAGGATAGACCTCATAATCGCGAATATTAAATTCAGTTTCTAATAACATGGTAGTCTTAGAATCGTCAGAGACTTCAAACTCTACATATTTTCTATTTTGTTTTCTTAAATCTTTTAATTTAATCTCCTTTAATAACTTCCCCTCATGTATTACTCCAATTGTTGTTGCAACTTGCTGTACTTCACTTAAAATATGACTAGACATAAATATTGTTATCTTTTTTGTTTCAGCCAATTTCTTTATCAGTTTCCTTATCTCTTTGATACCAACCGGATCTAGACCATTAGTAGGTTCATCTAAAATTAATAATTCGGGATTATGTAGAATTGCTCTTGCAATACCTAGCCTTTGTTTCATACCTAGAGAATAATTACCTACTTTTTTGTTTCGTTCATCATAGAGTGCAACTGTTTTTAAAGCATCTTTAATCGCATCTTTTTTTTGTACTCCTATAAGTTTGGCATTAATTTTTAAATTTTCTTCTGCATTAAGATTATTATAAAAACCAGAAAATTCAATTGTTGACCCTATTCTTTGTAAGATATCTTTTTTGTTTTTAAAGAAATCTTTTCCAAATATATTTATCTTTCCCTTAGATGGTTTTACTAAACCTAGTAACATAGAAATAGTAGTTGTTTTCCCAGCACCATTTCTACCTAAAAACCCATATATTTCTCCTTTATTTACACTTAAATTTACATTATCTACTGCACTTTCAGTTCCATATACTTTAGTAAGGTTTTTTGTATCAATTATTTTATCCATAACCTCACTCCTTTCTATATGGTATTATATATAATATTATTCTAAAAAGTACTTAATGAAATCTTAATTTTTTCTTAATCTA
>JBEPXG010000123.1:0-5448 GCA_041642015.1 Halanaerobiales bacterium | reverse complement strand
GTTTAAACTGTTTTTACTAACATGAGTATATATTTCTGTTGTTTTTGAGCTTTTATGTCCTAATAGTTCTTGAATATATCTTAAATCCACTCCTTTTTCTAATAAATGTGTTGCAAAAGAGTGTCTTAATGAATGTACTGAAACATCTTTTTTTATTTTTGCTTTTTTACATGCCTTTTTGAATATTCTTTGAACACTTCTAGTAGTTAGATGTTTGCTTTTCTTTTGTCCAGGAAATAACCAATTATCTATCTTATATATTCTACAATAATCTCTTAGTTTATTTATTATTTTATCTGAGATTATAGTATATCTATCTTTTTTTCCTTTACCATTCTTTATATGTAATAATCCTCTCTTACTGTCAATATCACTTACTTTAACTTTAACTACTTCACTTACTCTTAACCCTGATGAATAAGTTAAACTTAAAATTGCTTTATGTTTTATATTATCAAGACTATTTATTATCTGATATACTTCATTTTTTGAAAGAACAGCTGGTAGTTTTTTGTCTTTTTTTGGTCTTGGTAAGTTTAAATTAATATCAAAATTAGGATAGATTTCTTTATAAAAGAATTTAATTGCACTGATAGCTTGGTTGATGTATGAAGAAGAATTGTTTTTTGTTGATTTTAAATAGATCAAATATTTTTTTATTTCTTTTTGATTGCTTTCTAATAAGTCTCTGTTGATATATTTTTTAAATTGTTTAACTTGAGAGATATATGCCTTTATGGTTTGTCTGCTGTATCCTTTTAATATTAATTTATCTTTTAACCTTTTTATCTTTACATCTTCTTTAGTTTTTAATAGTTCAATATTATCTTTGTTAAATAATTTATACAGCTTTTTAATATTTTCATCATTATTTGGAATTATCCAACACATTTCTTTTGGATCCCATTTGTAGTTATTAATCTTTTTAAAATAACATTATATAGATAGGTTCATCTGACCTATAAGTAAGAGAATTTTATCTCTTGGTTATAGGTTTTTTTATTTGTAATTACAAATTGATCATATGATAAAAATTTAACAATAAATTATGAAATTTTATAATTGTTGTCAGACTATTATAATAATAGTGAAAAATAAAGTGAAATATTTAATTTAATATAAACGTTGTAATAACAACATTTATATATAATATAAAAACATATTTGAGTAAAAATATCAATATTATGTGAAAAATATCTTGAAATCCACCTTAAATTATGATATTTTTTTAATAAGATATAAGTGATATTTATCACATAAAACTAAATACTCCGAGTCTTATACTCCTAAAGAAAATATTTAAATCAATGGAATTAAGACCGATAGGGTATCTTTGGAAACATAGATGCCTCCCAATGCGGAAAGGAGTAGCGGTAAGGTAATTAGTAGTTTCTTATTTGCTCTTTCTTTTCGAAAAAAAAGTACTTTTTAAATAATTTAAATAAAGAGTGCTTTTTTTATTTGCAAACAATGAGGAGGTATGTATTAATGACAAAAGAGAATGAAGAATCCAAAAACTTTATGCAGCGTCCGACAACTCGTCGCGAATTTATCAAAAAGAGTGTAGAGGGAGCTGCCGGTGCAGCAGTATCATTTTCGATATTAAATATGTTTACTGATTCTGCTCATGCACAGGGAATTAAAACAGCAGATGGTATAGTAATAGTTGACCCTGTTAAATGTACCGGTTGTAGAAGATGTGAAACAAACTGTACTGCAGTTAACGATGGAAAAGCTCACCCTTATATTTCACGAGTTAAGGTTGGACAGAATTACAACTTTGGTAAAAATGGACCATCATATAATTATAAATATGGTGATGGCCACCTAGGAGACTTTACCATTGTTGGTGAAACTTGTAGACAATGTGAATCTGCAAGGTGTATGAGTGCTTGTCCTATGGATGCTATTTCAGTTGATGAAAAGACAGGTGCTAGGGTAATTGATAAGAAAAAATGTGTAGGATGTGGAAGATGTGCAGTTGCATGTCCATATGATATCCCTACAGTTGACCCTGAAACTAGCAAATCTACAAAATGTACACTTTGTGAAGGAAAACCAACATGTGCTGCAGGTTGTCCGACTGGAGCTATCGATTTTGTACCTTGGAAAGATGTAGAAATGGCATTAATTGAAAGAGAAAACTTAATAGAAAATAACTAAAATAGGAGGTAGAAGTATGCCGAAATATCAAGGTTGGGCTGGAAAGATTTTACGTGTAAATTTATCTAGTGGTTCCATTACTACTGAAGATACTGTTAAATATAAAGAGTATATTGGTGGAATGGGATTAGGATATAAAATAATGTGGGATGAAGTAGATGAAAATACCAAACCATTTGATGAGGAGAACATAATTGTATTTGGTGCTGGACCATTATCAGGTACAGGAGCACCATGTACTGCAAGAACAAACATAACTTCATTATTACCTGCTAATCCGCAAAATTTAATTGGAGACTCACATATGGGAGGACATTTTTCTCCTGAGATGAAATATGCAGGTTATGATGCAATTGTAATTGAAGGAAAAGCTTCAAGACCTGTATGGTTAAGAATTGAAGATGACAAAGTTTCCCTTGAAAGTGCTTCACGTTTATGGGGGCAAGGTATTTTTGATACAACAGCTAATATATCTTCAATGATGGGTAAAGAAGCTCAAGTAGCTGCAATAGGACAAGCTGGTGAAAATCAGGTTCCATTATCTACAATAATGACAAATGGAAACCACTCTGCTGGTGGACATGGTGGAATTATGGGATCTAAAAATCTTAAAGCTATAGGTATTATTGGAACTAAATCTGTTAAATATGCAGCAGATAAGGAAGATTGGATAGAACTAAATGAATCAGTAATGTCAATAATTGGTGCAAATAATCAACATGTTGTACCAAGTACTCCACAGCCATGGGCTGAATTTCATGATGCTTCTAGTCGTTGGACTGCACAAGAAGGACTTTACTGGGGTGCAGCTGACCAAGAAGTAGAAACTGGTATTTGTAAGCCAGAAGATACAAATAGAATTGGATATAGAACAATGAAAGCAATTAAAGACTTAGGTTCAATTTCTGAAGATTATACAGTTAGAATGGGTGGATGTCAGTCATGTCCAATTCGCTGTCATTCAAGTGTTAAAGTACCAGAATTAGAGAAATATGGGGTATCACCATATGTTTCAAATACATGTATGGGTTTTTGGAATCATTGGTATGTTAACCAAAATGCTAAATCAGATATGGATAATTTCTTAAATAAGACATTAGGTGCTCAATTAGCTGACGATTATGGTTTATGGTTTAATTATGGTCAGCTAGGAAGAGACTTAAAATATCTATATGACAATGGAATCTTTGAAGAAGTACTTCCTGAAGATGAATACGATGATATTCCATGGGATCTATATGAAGTAGGAGATCCTAAATTTTTAGTTGACTTCTATAGAAGACTTGCATTCCGTGAAGGTGAAATTAGTCATATAAGTGATGGATCAGCACAAATTGCTGAACGATGGGACTTAGGTGATGATTACTGGAATTATAAAACAAATAAACTATGGTCACGTATGGGCTATCCTATTCATCATGCAAATGAATCAAATGGACAGGTTGGTGCATTAATTAATACAATATTTAATCGTGATCCAATGTGTCACTCACATCAAAACTTCCTTGGAAGTGGATTGCCAACAAAACTGCAAAAAGAAATTGCAGCAGAAACTTGGGGTTCAGAGGATGCTATTGATGTTCCAGCAAACTATACTCCTATGAATCGTGCTAAAGCTCGTTTTGCAAAATGGAGTTTAGTAAGAAATGCACTTCATGACTCAATGACAGTATGTAACTGGATGTTCCCAATGGTTACATCTCCTCTTAAAACAAGAAACTATCGTGGAGATACTACAATTGAAGCTAAATATTTCTCACAAGCTACTGGTATGAAAGTAAATGAAGAAGAGCTTGATGAGTTTGGTAGAAGAATTATGACATTACACCGTGCTATGACAGTAAAACAAATGGGAACTGTTGATATGCGTAATGAACATGATAGAATTGTAGATTGGGTATTTGAAATGGATCCAGATAAAAATGCATTTGAAGCTGGTACAATCAAGATGGATAGAGAAGATATGGAAAAAGCTAGAACAATGCTTTATGAAGAATTTGGTTGGGATCCAAAAACTGGAGCTCCAACAGCAGAGACATTAGATGAACTTGGTATGACAGAAGTTAAAGAAGAGTTAGCAAGTAAGAACTTGTTACCATAGTTAGATTATAGTTCTGCAAATTTATAAATTAAGTAAAATAGGGAACTACTTATAATAATTATAGGTAGTTCCCGATATAAAATATAAGGAAGTGTGAACTATGGGTGATAATAATACAGAAAAAAACATTCTAGATATCATAACAAAAATGATAAGGGATAAATCTGCTCAAGGACAAATTACTACTATAATTGAAATTAAAGATAAGGATTTTGACCTTACAGATAATGAGTTTGAAGATAAAATCGAAATGCTTAAAACTGATGATACGTATTAAGATATAAGAGTTTTAAGTGGGAAAAAAGGCAGATATCTTTTTTCTGATAATGATATGAATTTAAAATATGCAAAACTTATGGCTCAAATAGAAGAAAACGATGTAAAAGGATTAATAGCAAAAACTGTAAGAGAAGATTCAAAGGTATATCCAAGACCAACCGATATTAAAGTATTTAATAAAAGTCCTTTTTATTTAAAAGATGATGTTTTATTTAATGTACTTGAACAGATGAAAGAAGATGAGGAATATAAAGATATTAAAGAAGTTAAAGCTTCAAATGGTGCTTTATATCTTTTTTCAGATGAATATATGGAAAAAGACCATGCTATTGGACTTACAGAATGGGTAGAAGTAATCAGAAAGGAAACACCATAGGAGGATCACTAATGAGAAAAGTCAAACCAAATCATATAAAAGGGAAAACTAATATATGTGAAGAAACACCAATTGATTTAACAGTAAATGGAAAAGATATTGTTACTTTTATGTGTACACCTAAGAATTTAAAAGAATTAGCAATAGGATATCTCTATATACAGGGTATTATTAATGAAGTTGATGAAATAAATTATCTAGCAGCATGTGAAGATATGGATACAATTAATGTAGGTGTTAATGGTGAGTTAGATGATTCCTATGGTAAATTAAAAGATGTATTAGCTAGTAGCTGTGGAAAAGCACTTGATGAAGATAAGTTAAGAGATTTAGGTAAGGTGGATTCTAAAATAAAAATTTCTCTTAGTAAGATTAAAAAAATGGCTAAAAAAATGTTCTCAGATACAGTTTTATATAAAAAAACAGGTGGAGTACATTGTGCTGCTATATCAGATTTTAATAATCTAATTGATCTTAAGGAAGATGTAGGTAGACATAATGCAGTTGATAAAATTGTAGGTCAATCAAT
>JBEPXG010000122.1:0-5451 GCA_041642015.1 Halanaerobiales bacterium | reverse complement strand
TATAATATGGAAAACTGGTAAAATGTTAAAAAAGATTGGAACAAGAGCAAGAAAAGATGTTGAAAAACTATTACAACAAAAAGTTTATTTGGATTTATGGGTAAAAATTGAAAAGGATTGGCGTGATAATGAAGCATTATTGAGAAGAATGGGTTATAAAAGTTAATTAAAAGCTTAACAAGACTAAGCTTTCAGATAATATTTTAAAAGAACATTAATTATATTTTATTAAAATTATTGTTAAATTCTTAAAGGAGTGGTTAATAGTGGCAATTAAACCTAGAGACATGGCAAAGATGATTGATCATACAAACTTAAACGCAACTGCAACAGTTGATGATATTAAAAAATTATGTGAGGAAGCACTTGAATATCAATTTGCTTCTGTCTGTATTCATCCAATTTATGTACCTTTAGCTACAAAATTATTAGAGGAATCATCTGTAAAAGTATGTACAGTTATTGGATTTCCATTAGGTGCAAACACAGCAGAGACTAAAGCATTTGAAACTAAAAATGCAATAAAAAATGGTGCACAGGAAGTAGATATGGTGATGAATATAGGTGCTTTTAAATCTGGTGCTTATGATTTGGTAAGATCAGATATAAAAGCAGTAAAAGATGCAACAAAATCTTCAGGGGTAACTTCTGATGTAATTGTTAAAGTAATATTAGAGACATGTTATCTTACAGATGACGAGATAGTAAAGGCTTGTGAGATAGTAAAAGATGTTGGAGGAGATTTTGTTAAGACTTCAACAGGCTTTGGAACTGAAGGAGCTGTAGAGGAAAAAATTAGTATAATGAGAAAAACTGTTGGAAGAGATATTGGTGTTAAAGCTTCTGGTGGAATCAAAAATTTTGAACAAGCATTGTCAATGCTAGATGCTGGAGCCAATAGAATTGGTGCTAGTTCAGGAGTGAATATTGTTACTGATCCAGATGAATAATAAAGGAAGGTAATTAAATGCCATTGATAGAAACTGAAGCAATTGTTCTTAAACAATTTGATTTAGGTGAAACAGATAAAATTATAACTTTTTACACTAAGGATCATGGAAAAATTAGAGCTGTAGTAAAAAAGGCAAGAAATTCAAAAAACAATAAAACTTCTGCTATAGTTCTTCCTTTTTGTTATAATAATATTAAAGTATATAAAAGTAAATCACTTGATCGAATTAATTATGTAGAAAACATACACAGATTTGAAGAACTAAGAAATAATTTGGATAAAATGGCATATGCAACCTATTTTTCTGAAATGGTTGAAAAAACTGGTATGGAATATCATCCTAACCCTTCACTTTTTAATCTTTTATTAGAGACCTTTAATAAAATGATATCTATTGAAAATGAGGGTTTGGAAAAAATAAATATTGTTTTTAAATTATTTTTTCTTGAAATAATAGGTATTAAACCTACAATAAATTATTGTTATGATTGTGGGAAAAGAATAATCACATCCAGTAGACAGTTATTTAATGTAAAAGAAGGTGGATTGATTTGTTCTGAATGTGCTAGAGTTAAGAATGATAGTTTATATAATTTAAAGCAAAATGAAATTGATCTTGTTAAAAGAATATATCGAAATAATATAAATGCTTTAGATGATATTACTGTTGATAAAAAAATATTAGATAAACTAGATAAGCTAATTGATGAATTTATAATATATCATCTTGATATAAAATTGAAATCCGATGATTTTTTGCAAATCATAAAAGGATTTGATAAAAATTAAATTAAAGGTAGAAACATCTACCTCGTCTCTGATTGGGATGAGGTATTTGTATTATATAAAATTGATCTAATTTTATTTGGAAGGAATGATTTTGATGAATTTTCAGGATATGATACAAAGTTTACACAATTTTTGGAGTAATCATAATTGTATTATAGAACAACCTTATGATACAGAAGTTGGGGCAGGTACAATGAGCCCATCTACATTTTTGAGGTCATTAGGACCTGAACCATGGAGAACTGGATATGTACAACCTTGTAGAAGACCTGCAGATGGTAGATATGGAGAAAATCCATTTAGATTACAAAGATATTTACAATATCAAGTAATTATAAAACCTTCTCCAGATAATATACAAGAGATGTATTTGGAAAGTTTAAAAGCTTTAGGAATTAATCCAAAAAAGCATGATATAAGATTTGTTGAAGATAACTGGGAAGCTCCAACTTTAGGAGCTTGGGGTTTAGGTTGGGAAGTTTGGCTTGATGGAATGGAAATTACCCAATTCACATACTTCCAACAAGTTGGAGGTCTAGACTGTAAACCAGTTACTGCAGAAATAACATATGGTTTAGAAAGAATTGCAATGTATTTACAAAATGTGGAAAGTATTTTTGATATTGAATGGGTAGATGGAATTAACTATGGTAATGTAAATATGCAGATTGAAAAAGAAAATTCAGTTTACAATTTTGAAGAATCAAATATAGATAATTTATCAAAACTATTTAAAATTTATGAAGATGAAGCTAATCATCTAGTAGAGAATGATTTAATATTCCCTGCATATGACTATACTTTAAAATGTTCTCATGTATTTAATTTATTAGATGCAAGAGGTGCAATAAGTGTATCAGAAAGAACTGGATATATTTCAAGGGTAAGAGATCTTGCTAGGAAATGTGCTAAAGGATATGTAAATAAAAGAGAAGAGCTAGGGTTTCCTTTATTGAAAGGAAGTGATAGTGATGAATAATAAAAGTATTTTAGAAATTGGTACAGAAGAAATACCAGCTAAACTAATAGATGAAATATATTCAAATTTTGAACTGAAAACTCAAGAATTATTAGATGAATATAGGATAAGTTTTGATAAATTAAATGTTTTTGGTGCTCCTAGAAGAATTGCAGTTGAGATAACAGGGTTATCTGAATTTCAAAACAAACAGATTAATGAAATAAAAGGGCCACCTAAAAATATTGCTTTTGATGATAATAATGAGCCTACTAAAGCTGCGGTTGGTTTTGCCAAGGGACAAGGAATTGAAGTATCTGATCTAATTGAAAAAGATACGGATCGTGGAGTTTATCTTTATGCAGTAATTGAAAAGGATAGAGAAAAAACTAAAGATGTTTTATCTAAAATCTATAAAAGACTAATAAAAGAAGTTGATTTACCTATTACAATGAGGTGGAGTGATCATGAATTAAAATTTATTAGACCAATTCACTGGATTTTATCTTTATATAATGATGAAAAAATAGAATTTTCAATTGAACATTTAAAAGCTAGTAATATTACCTATGGTCATAGATTTCTTTCAAATAGAAAGTTTATTATAAAAAATGTTGATGATTATAAAAAAATATTAAAAAAAGCAGATGTTATTGTAGATCCAGAAAAAAGAAAAGAAATTATTTTAGAAGAGATTAATACTATCATATTAGAAAAAAATCTAAAGTTTAAAAAAGATGGGAATTTATTAAAAGAAGTAATACATTTAGTGGAAAATCCTAGTCCTTTTATTGCAAGTTTTGATAAAAAATATTTGAAGTTACCAGAACCTGTTATTGTTACTCCTTTAAAAGAACATCAAAAGTATTTCCCATTATGGAATAAAGATGGTTCTTTAAGCAATAAATTTGTTGTTGTTAAAGAAGGAGGCAAAGAGTATATAAATAATGTGCGTGAAGGAAATGAAAAAGTATTAAGAGCAAGACTTGAAGATGCAGATTTTTACTATAAACGAGACTTAGATAGTAGTCTTGATAATTTCTTTGAAGAATTAAAAGGATTAGTTTTAAGAGAAGAATTAGGTAGTATGTATGATAAAAGCATAAGAAATATGAAATTAAGTAAAAAAATAGCTAATGAATTAGATTTTAATGATGTAGAGATTGAAATGGTTGAAAAAGCTGCTAAGTATTCTAAAGTTGATTTGGTATCACAAATGGTTAGAGAATTTCCTGAATTACAAGGTGTTATGGGTAGTATTTATGCTGAAAAAGAAGGATATGATAAGAAAATTTGTGATGCAATAAAAGAACATTATTTACCAGATTCAGCTGATAGTAAATTACCAAAGTCTAAATTAAGTAAAGTAATAAGCTTAAGTGATAAAATTGATACATTAACAGGATTTTTTGGAATTAATTTAATTCCTACAGGTTCACAAGATCCTTATGGTTTAAGAAGAGCAGCCATAGGAATTTATAGGTTAATTGAAGATTTAAATTTTGAATTAGAGGTTGAAAAGTTATTTAAATTAAGTTTAGAGGTATATAAAGACTCAGATCAAAGTATAAAAATAAAAGAAGATGTAATTTCTAATATACATGAATTCATGCTAGATAGAATTCAATATATTTTTAAAGATAAGGGATATGATGTTGATATTATTAGAACTGTTATTTATGGGTTACCCTTATCAATTCCTTTAATTAAAAAAGCATTAAGATTATTGAATGATGTAAAGAACAATGAATCATTTAATGAATTTTTAACAGCTTATAATAGAGTAGATAGTATAATTAAAGATATTAAAACAACCGATATCAATGAAGAATTATTTCAAAAAGAAGAAGAAAAAATATTATACGCACAATATAAAATAATTAAAAAAGAAGTAAATTCTTATATAGAAAACAATGAACTAGAAAAAGCTTATGGAAGTTTAATTAAAATTATTGAACCTGTACATGACTTTTTTGAAGAAGTAAGAGTTATGGATGAAGATCCAAAAATTAAAAACAATAGACTTTCATTATTAAAAAATATACAACTATTAATGAAAAGTTTGGGTGACTTTTCTTTTAAACAATAAAATTTAATTACAAAGCAGGGATTTAAACTTTAGTATTGAATAGTTATAAATGCGTGTAAAATTAATTGTAATAAATCACTAAAATATAGCCTAATAAGGTTATATATTCTGTTTAGGAGGTGATTTTGAACAAAAATTGATATAGTTTAATTATATATCCATTAGATTATTTTGAAAATAAACTCCATAAATATATTTATAATTGGAGAGTTTCAACTATATTTATAAATTGTAAATAATCAATATAAAACTGAGGAGGCATAAAATTAATGGCTGAAAACAAGTATGTATATTTTTTCGGTGGAGGAGAAGCAGATGGTAGAACAGGTTTAAAAAACTTATTAGGTGGTAAAGGTGCAAACCTTGCTGAAATGACTAACTTAGGTATAAATGTACCACCTGGATTTACAATTACTACAGAAGTTTGTACACTATATTATGATAATGACGAAAACTATCCTGATGGTTTAGATGAACAGGTAGAAGATGCTCTTTCAAGATTAGAAGAACTAATGGGCCAAGAATTTGGAGATACAGAAGATCCATTATTGGTATCTGTGAGATCTGGTGCTAGAGAATCAATGCCTGGTATGATGGATACTGTATTAAATTTAGGCCTTAATGATGTAACTGTTAAAGGTATGGCTAAAAAGACAGGTAATG
>JBEPXG010000121.1:0-5550 GCA_041642015.1 Halanaerobiales bacterium | reverse complement strand
CGGTATGTGTCTATTTTTTTATCAAGGCACCGTGCATTTAATTATACAATCTAGCTTGCTTTTTATATATTTAAATTAAAAAAGCCCCCTAAGTTAATAGGGAGCAAATAATTTAAACTTTATTAATATTTTAAATTTAACCACGAGGTAAAACTGTTTTATCATATATTTCATTTAATATTTGAGCAGCTGCATTATAAAATGCTGAAAGTCCTGTTAGAATTCCAACATAACCAGCAATTTGTCCTATAGCTTTTATTCCAGTGATATCTCCTAAACCTAAAAGGAAAAATAAAATGGTTAAAAGCAAAAATACAACTTGAGTTGCTTTATCTAGTTTTAAAGTAGCTACATATAAAACAGCTGTAAATAAACACCACATAAATAAATAATAAGCCAAAGCGGTTTTATTTGCTGGTTCAGCCATTCCTAAAGCAGGTAAAATATGTATCCCTGCAAAACTTAACCAAAACAAACCATATGAAGTAAATGCAACAGTACCAAAGGTATTATTTTTTTTCCATTCCATTATTCCAGCAATAACTTGAGCTATTCCACCATAGAATAGTCCCATTGCTAAAATCATACTTCCTATTCCAAATACACCTATATTATGGATATTAAGTAACACAGTTGTAATACCAAAACCCATTAATCCTAACGGTGCTGGATTGGCAGTTACATCATCCTCTTTATATGTAAGCACTTCATTTGCAAGATTTCTGTTAGCATTAGACATTTGCTATCCCTCCTATCATATTTTATAGTATATTTTCTTACACCTGTCAGATTATATCATCATATTAATTAGATTACAATAATTTTTAAACATTTTATAATCCATTGAATAATTTTCTTTTTTAAATTAATTGAAAACCTATTATTCCCAATGCTAACATAGCGATAGCAGCAAGAATTGTAGAATAACTTTTAAATACAGGTGATGCATCAGAAACAAGAATTTCTTCTTTTATAGAAGCTATTAAAACAAAGAGTATAAAACTACCTAATACATAGGCACTGTTTACTACCATCATTTTTGGATAAGTAAAGTTACCACTTTGGATTAAAAGTTGGCTTCCAAATAATGGACCTATAATTAAGATATATCTAGGTAAACCAAACCATTCTCCATCTAATTCTCCCCAATACTTTAATATTATTACACCCAATAATGTTGTAATAAAAAAGATAGCAGGGTTAAGAGGATCATAATAAGCAGGTAATATACTGTTTAATAACCAACCTAAGATATTAATTACAAAAACAGTACTAACAAATTTTAATCCTTTAATAGTAGTCTCTTTTATAGTTTTAGACTCTACCATCATATAAAGTACACCTAAAAAATATGCCAAACTCATATTTTTACTTAAAATAGAATCCAAAAATAATCTTTGTAGCTCAGACAATTTTTTCACTTCCTTCATCTTGCTTATTATTCTTAATCTTATTCCTCCTTGTTACTTCTACAATCAAATAGATTACACTTACTATTAAAAATGCTCCCGGAAAATCTTTTACAAATCCAAAAGGAGGATATCCAGGTTTAGTTAACTGTATACCAAGTATTGTGCCTAAACCTAACATTTCACGAAATGCTCCAACCATAATCATTAGTATAAAAAAATCTTTCTGATAATCAAAAAAATGATGTTCGGTTGAACTAGCACCTATATATATCAAAGGAGTAACCCCTAATAATAGTAGATATATATTTGTATACATTTCAAAAAAAGGAAAAATATTAATAATTGTGATATAGAAAATATAACTTAATGTAATACCTAGTCCAAATAATATATACCATTTATAATCATATTCAAAAGTAAATGTATCAGCAATATATTTAATTATAATGGAAATAATAATAGCACTAAGAGCAATTATCAAAGATTGATATAGGTTAGTTGTTCCACCTAATAATGGCAATAATCCCATTAATAAAACTTTTTCTAAAATGGTTAAATCATTATCCATAGTGATCTCCTTTCGAAAATATCATAATCAGATATTTTATAATTCTTCCTCTTGTGTTAAGTCTAATGCATCTCTTATTGCATTAATTAAACCCCTTGAAGAATTAGTTGCACCTGTAACAATATCTACATCTAATGTTTGTTTTTCAATAATTTCTTGTTTTACAGTATTAATTGCTTCATCACCTAAACCAGGTGTTTCATTTTGTGATAATATTTTTATATCTTTTATACTATCATTTTCTATTTTTACTTCAACCTCAATTATATCTGCATGTCCTTGATCTGAACCTATATAAGTACCATCATCAAATCTATTATTACTTTCATTGTCTTTAGCTTTATCTATTGCAGACTTAGCAGCTTCAATGAATGCTTCACTTGTATAGGTTGCTCCAGATACTATATCTAAATCCGCATTTTGTCTAGCTAATAATTGTTTTTTAAGAGTTTCATAAGCTGGTTGTGCCAGATGTTTAGTTTCTTGATCTTCAATAACATTAACTCTAACTATATCTTTGTCTTCAACTTCAACTTCTAATCTAATAATTCCTTGAGCTCCTTGAGCACTCGCTTGATAAACTCCATCATTTAATCCTTCTTTTTTATCAGATAAATAAAGTTCTAACCCTGCTCTTACACCTCTTGCAACCGTCTGTGAAGAAAAAGTAGCTCCAGTTATTAAATCAGTTTTTTCCATTATTTCAGAAATATCTGATGTATTAAATTTACTAAATTGATTCAAGAATTCATTATCTTTAATCCTAGCACCAAGAGTAGGAGATTCACTTTCTGAAATTATTATAAGATCTGATATTTCACCATTAGAATTAATTGAGACTAATAATTCTATTGGTGCTTCAAAACCATTTCTAGATATATATACTAGATTACTTACTAATTCTTCTCCATTCTTTGCAGAAAATAAAAGATCATTGTTATCTTGTTCAGTAATCTCAAAGTTGTCTGCAGTTTGCACTGTTTCTTTTAAATGACTATAAGTTAAATTTCCAGGGAAATTATTTCTTTCTTCTATAACAATAAATCCAACAAATAATATTAATGTTGAAACTAAAACAATAGATACAATTTGAAATACTCTATGCCTAATATGTTCAACTTCGCCAAAATATGGGCCCTCAAACATATTATCAAACAAATAAGAAGCTCCATTAATAATTAAAATAGCAAATGTAATTCCTTCTGGATAAGGAGTATAGCGTCTTATATAAATTGTTAAAAAACCACCAATTAACCCATAGACTATTTTAGCCCATCTATTAACCGGTGAAGTAACCATATCTGTTGCCATATAAATAGAACCAAAAATTAATCCACCTGAAAAAATTGAAAATAGAGGATCTATTCCAAATATATAAGAAGTAATCCCTGCCCCTATTATAAATGAAAGTGGTATCTTTAAGTCGATATAATCTCTAATATATAAATAAATACCACCAATTAATAATGCAATAGCAGAAGTTTCTCCAATACTACCAGGTATGTTTCCAATAATTAATTGGATATAGCTATAAGATTCCGCTCCTATTTCTAATGGTGTAGCAGAAGAAATTCCATCTATTGGACTAACCCATTTGGTCATTAAAGATGGATAAGATAACAATAGTATTGCACGTGCTATTAACGCAGGATTAAATATATTACTACCTAAACCACCAAATAAGTGTTTACCTATTATAACAGTTATAAATCCACCTAATATAGGAATCCACCAAGGTACTGTTGGAGATAATGTTAACCCTAAAAGTGTACCTGCTAGAAATGAACTTCCATCACCAAATAATGATTTATTTTTAACAAAAGGTTTTTCAAAAATAACCGCACTTAATGCACTAGATAAGACTAAATATAATACATATGTACCAAAATAATATGTACCAATAACTATTGCAGGAATTAATGCAATAACTACATTCCACATATTTGTTTCAATTGTTTCTTTACTATAAATATGAGGTCCACTCGTTGAAAATATTTTCGTCATTATAACCACCTCTAATTATTTGCCTTGGCTTTACCTCTTTTTATCCATCTTACGAGAGGTCTTTTGGAAGGACATACATAAGCACAGGCTCCACATTCTATACATTTCATCAATCCTACATCTAATGATCTATCTAATAAAGAGTTATTAATAAATGCTGTTATTCTATTAGGTGCTAAATACATAGGACAAACCTCTACACATCTTCCACATCTAATACAAGCTCTTGTTTCACTCTCAGCATACTTTTCACTTGGAAGTAAAACTAAACCTGAAGTACCTTTAACAACTGGTATTAAAGTGTCGTCTATATTAATTCCAGTCATAGGTCCCCCAGAGATTACTTTATACTTTTCATCTATAGATCCACCACAAAAATCAATTACATCTTTAATAGAAGTACCAATTGGTACCTTTACATTACCAGGTTGTTTAATAGATTCTCCACTTACAGTTATCACTCTATTAATAAGGGGCTCATCCTTATGAACTGCATGGGCAATTTTAATTGCAGTTTGCACGTTATTGACTACAACATTAACTGCCATGGGTAATTCATCTGCTGGAACCTCTCTGTTTAACACAGCCTTAATTAAATGTTTTTCTGCCCCATGAGGGTAACGAGTATCTAGTGGTACTACTTCTATTCCCTGCCACTTATCTACTTTATCGCGTAATTTATTTATAGCATCCATCTTATTAATTTCAACTGCTATAATACCTCTATTTGCACCAACAGCTTTTTTAATTAACTGAACTCCTTTAAAAAGATCATTATACTGTTCTAACAATAATCTATGGTCAACAGTTAAAAATGGTTCACACTCAGCACCATTAATTATTACTGTATCAATATTTACATCACCAGGAGGATTTAGTTTTACATGTGTTGGAAACCCTGCCCCTCCTAATCCTACAATACCTGCTTTTTTCACTTTACTTCTAATCAGTTCTGAAGAAATTTCTTCGTTTTTATTTTCTTCAAAGTCTATTTCTTTTTTACTATTTTCATTTTTTTTAATTAAAATACATTCATATTTACCATGTCCTGGTTTTTTTCTTTCAACAATCCCCTGAACAATACCATTTATACTTGAATGTATTCTTGCAGATAATTCTTCATTATTTTCAGCTATACATTGACCTTTTTCAACTTGATCTCCTTTAGATACTATTGGTTTAGCAGGAGCACCAATATGTTGTAAAAGAGGTATTGTAACAGTATCTGGATCTGGCATTACTTTAATTTTTTCATCTCTAGTTAAGCTCTTTTTTTCTGGAAGTTCAATTCCTCCAATTGGAAATTTTCTTATCTTTTTGCTGGTCATTTAAACACCTCCATCAATGAATCTATTAATATAATTTATATATTGTTATCTCAGGATTATTTCAGTAAAATTTCATAATATACACTACTTTAATCCCGTTAATTATATACAAAATCTATAATACTGTCAATTTACACAATATTTAAATATTATTTTATCTTTCTTTTTCAAATATTTATTAAAAAACAATAAAGAATATTAACATAGAAATAGCCCCTAAATAGAGGCTTTAATAAAT
>JBEPXG010000120.1:0-5564 GCA_041642015.1 Halanaerobiales bacterium | reverse complement strand
TAATAAAGCATTGAATGTTATTAGTTGTCCAACAGTTAAATTTCCATTAATTACTTGATAACCACCTGACCACAAAATAATAATTTCTGCAAGTGCTGCTAATAAATTATCTATTGAGTTTTGTATGTTTTTAATATAATTTGCACTGAATACTTCTTTAATAAAGCTTAAGAATTTATCCTCATTATAAAAATAGATGTTTTTTTCTTCATTTAATGCTTTAATAGTTTTTATTCCATCAATGGTTTCAACTAAACTACTTTGAAGCTCAGCACCTTTTTTCATTTCTTTTTTTCTTACTTTACTATATTTATTTGTAAAAACTAAAACCAGAACAATATAAATTGGTATTAAAATTACTGCTATTTTAAAAAGATAACTACTTTGATAATACAGAATAAATCCACCACAAATAATTAGCAATGAATCAATCATGATTGATATTGCCGCATTTGAAAGGGCATCCCTTATTTTACCTGAATCCTGGATTCTTGAAAGTATTTCTCCAATTCCTCTTTTATCATAAAATGATATTGGTAAATTTAAAATATGATCTATATAATCTGTAATCAACTTAATATCAATTTTTCTACTTAAAAATAGTGTTAGATGGTTTCTGAAAGCATCCATCAATACTTTCAAAAATGTAACTACTAATACACCTAAAGATATTATGTGTAATGACTTTAAAAGCCCATTAACCAATATATTGTCAATTAGATATTTGAAATAAAAAGAACCTATGATTCCCAATATAGTGTAAATTAATGATGCAATAAAGATTTGTATTATAATAGATTTATTGGATTTTAATTGTGATTTTATGAAATCATATTTGTTAGTATTAGAATCATTCATTTCAATATTTTCTTTTGGATTAAATATTAATAATATATTTGACCATATTTTATTAAATTCACTTTTATTGATTAATTTTAAACCTAATTCTGGATCAAAGATTATTAATTTTTTCTTGTATATTTTATAAATTAATACATAATGATTCATATTATTTTTTATTATATGTGCTATTACAGGTGTTTTTATTTTTTGATTTAAATCTTCATCTTTTGCTTTAACTCCTCTTGCATCTAACTGAATATTTTCAGCTGCTTTTATTAAACCAAATGCAGAAGTTCCTTTTTGATTGGTACCAGCTATTTCTCTGATTCTACTTATAGGATAATCCATTCCATATAAATTTGCTACTGTTGCTAGACAAGCTGCTCCACAATCACTTTTGTCTTTTTGTTTTATAAATTTTCTTTTGTAAAATATTTTTATGAAGACTAAATATAATTTATTTATAATTGTTTTCATAACAAACAATTCTTATTGAAATAAATGATAAGCTATTTGACCTATCATAAAACCGAATATTACACCTGCTGCAGTTGTGAAAAATATTCCTAAAACTAAATTATGACCACTTACAGGACCTTTTAATAATGATAATAATGTCATAATACCATTCTCCTTATCTTTCAAATAATTATGCCTCCCTTATAATTGAGGGAATATCTTTTTAAAAAAGATATTCCCATATCAACTATTCTCTAGCAGCCTTATTATATCCAACATAAGCACCAAGGGCTATTCCACCCAATCCAGCTGCTATATAAATTACCGTTGCTGTTGTACTACTTACTACAAATCCTCCATCTATTTCCATTAATTCTTGTTGGTTAAGTTCTCTAATAAGTCCACCTCATCTCTTTTAATGAGTAGAATAATAATATGCTGCACCAACTGCTAAACCAATAGCTATACCAGCTGAAGCAACTCCAAATGCTCCTAATACTAGCGCTGGACCAGAAATTGGTCCTCCACCATTAACATTCATAAGTTCTTGATTAGTTAAAACTTGAGCATTATCAGTTGCTAATTCCATTTAATTCCCCCTTATTAATATATTTCCCGGGATTTACTATTATCAATATTATCATAATTTACCATTATTTTCCACTGCCTATGAGTACCAAATTTTCCTTATCTTAATTAAGATAATGTTTGTTTTATAGGTTTTTAATTAAATCTAATATGATTTTGTTATATAATCTGTCTTTATACAAAAAAATGGTTATATAAAACTGTTAATTTTATATAACCATTAATCTCAAATTATTTAATTTTTTAAAATACTTTTAAGTACTCTCCCCTATAATTTCTAAAACAATAATAATTACCGCACCAATAATAAATGAGATAATCCCATTAATAATAAAACTAGAAGGAAATACTGCAGCACTTGAACCTAAAATCAATCCTGTAAGTATTGTCATAACTTTTTTATAATGATTTTTTAATAATAAAGAAAATAGATTAGCAAAAACAATCAGACCCAAACCCACACCAACTGCAAAAATCAATAAAAATAATATATCTAAATTATTAATAGCAGCAAGTAAAGGATGGTAAACACCCATTAATACTAAAATTGTACCACCACTTATTCCAGGCAATATCATAGCTATACTCCCTATAAAACCTGCTATGAAGTATAATAGATATCCATTTAAACTGCCAAAATTAACTTTAAATTCCATACTAAAAAACAAAGCAGCTGCAAAAGCTAATAACAAAAATAATAATTTTATGAAATTTATATTACCCATCTTTTTATATGTTGAATGTGCTGAAGTTATTACAAGCCCAAATAAAAAATAATTTAATAATAAAGGATTACTCTCATAAATATCTGTAATAACTGAAGATCCTATGTATACACCTAATACTGCACCTAAACCTATAGGTATTAACTTTTTTAAATCTATTTTTTTAATTGCATTAATTAAAGTCTCATAAATATTTAATACTAAAGCTATTGTACCTCCACTAACACCAGGAAGGGTGTTTGCTAAACCAAAAGGTATTGATTTTAAAAATAAAGAAATAAAAGAATTATTATTGCGTGACAAAATTATCTTCCTTTCATTTAGATATGATATAAAAGACTATATCATATATTGAAATATTTTAAAATTAAAAAAACCCGGGAACCCCGGGCTATATTAACACTATTCATCTTCATTATATGGTAAAATCTTAATATCATCTTCATCAATTTTCTCAAGGTCAATATTATGGTCTTTAACAAAATGATAAGTTGCTTGCCCTGGAGCATGAGCTTCTACAATTTCTTCTATTCCTTCTTTTTCATATATAATTTTATATTTCATAAATAATCCCTCCTGTTTTTATTAATCTAATTTAATCATATCATCTTTTTGATTAAAGTTAAATTAAATACATCACTTTAAATTAAAAAATCTTTCTGTGTTTCTTGTAGTTACTTCAGCAACTTTTTCCAAAGTAGTATTTTTTAAAGAAGCAATATATTTTGCTATTTCTTTTACATAAAGTGGTTCATTTCTTTTACCCCTATGTGGTGTGGGAGCTAAATAAGGTGAATCTGTTTCTAATAATATATTACTCAATGGTGTCTTTTGAATTATATCCTTTAATTCATGGGCACTACTAAAAGTAACAATACCTCCTACACCAAAATAAGCACCCATTTCTAATGCTTCTTGTGCCATTTCTTTACCACCTGTAAAACTATGCAAAAGAATTTTATGATTACTCATTTTTTCTTCTTTTAAGATTTTTATTGTATCTTTATCTGCATCTCTACTGTGAATTACAATTGGTAGATTAATTTCCTTAGCTAGTCTAAGTTGTTTTCTAAAAGCTTCTTTTTGTATTTCCCTGGGTGAATTATCATAATAAAAATCAAGACCTATTTCACCAATACCTATAACCTTATCTGCTTTAGCTAAATCCTTAATTACAGTTAAAGCTTTTTTATCTAAATCTTTTGCTTCATGAGGGTGTATCCCAACAACAGCATAAATCATATCATACTGTTGACTTAAGTTTAATGAACGATGACTTGATACTAAATTTGAACCAACATTAATTATTTTTTTTATCCCATTATCATATGCTCTATTTATAACTTGGTCTCTATCCTTATTAAATTTATCAAAATCTAAGTGTGCGTGAGAATCTATTAATTCTAGCATATTTATTTTAACTCCTTGTTTTAATAATTACCCATGATTTTCCTATTTAATGCTTTAAGACATGCTTTGCCAACAGCTAATGGCAAGTCTTGATCTATATATGTAGAGCCTAATAATCTTTCTGTTAACCCATGGTCATTATACATACAAATCTGTACAACAACAATTTCATCTTTAATACCAGTTTTAAATATATTTTCTATTCTTAATCTTCCTGGAATTTGAATGTACTTTTCAATCATATCTATCATACCATTTGCTGTTTTGTAAATTATGGGTTCTTTAGGATCATTATTACTTTTTCCTTCAAAAATATTATCATTAATTCTTAACCTGTAATGACAAATTGGATTATTGTGTTCTTTAAATATTGAAATGATTTCTAAACGGTCTATACTTTTTTCATTTGCATCATGTTCAAATTGAGCTATACTAATCTTTTTATGATCTATATCTTTATCTTCATTAACTAAAATGATAGTTTCAATATCTCTAACAATTCTTTTTGGGTTTCTTTTTTTATCAGCTATAATATGTACTTCATCAATATCATCTTCACCAGTTATCTTACACGAAATAATACCTTCCAACTTATTAATCTTCTGAGACAAATCATCGAACATACTCTCTACCCCCATTATGCATTCTAATTTGTACTTCTTAATTCTACTCAAAACTATTTTCAAATGTTCCATTTTCAATAAGCTTTACCATTGCATCTACTAATTCAGGATCAAATTGCTTTTCAGAACAATTTTTCAATTCTTCAATTGTTTCCTCTTTGTTTAATGCTTTCTTATAACTCCTGCCAGTAGTCATAACATCAAAGGAATCACATATATTTAAAATTCTTGCTCCCAAAGGTATATTTTCACCTTCAATACCATCTGGATAACCATTACCGTTATAAAATTCATGATGGTGAAGAATTATTTCTAAATTATCATTTAACATATCAATATCTTTTAATAATTCATACCCATAATAACTGTGCTTTTTCATTTCACTGAAATCTTTTTCTGATAATATTTTATCACTCTTTAATATTTCGTCATCAACATATATTTTACCAATATCATGTATTTTAGCCATATTAACAATTTTCTCTTTTTTTCTTTGATTTACATTTATTGTATCACATAATTTCTTAGTATAATTCGCCACACGTTCACAATGTCCTTCAGTATAATGGTCTTTAGAATCAATAACCTTTAAGAAACTTTCTATTATCTGTGTGAAAGTATTTAAAACCTGTAATCGAGAAAAGAAAAAGTCTCTTGCTATGTAAATTAAGACAATAACTAACATAAAGAATAATTTTCCAAATTGAATATAACTAAAATATAAAACTAATCCTAAGAAATATGATATGAAAATACTTTTTATTAATTCAGTAAGAAATATATTATAATTAACCTTTTGTTTTTCATTAGATAAATAAATAACTATATATACTAAACCAATATTAATTGAAAAATATATTATCGATGCAAAAAATAATGCAACTATAGTTGTTAGATGTATTATTGATAATCTATA
>JBEPXG010000119.1:0-5583 GCA_041642015.1 Halanaerobiales bacterium | reverse complement strand
TGCTTCATGTCTGTTAATTATAATATTAAACTTATTATCTTTATATGGTAATTCATCACCTTTAAAAACCTGTTTGACTTCTATTCCGAGTGGAGACAATTTTTCTTTACATAACTTAACATTAGGAGGATATGCTTCTGTAACACTAGTTAAGCTGTAGGGATGATTTAAGGATAATAGAAACTCTCCACCACCTGTTCCCATATCTAATAACTTATCCGTTTTTTTAAGATACTTTAAAACAATATTTTTATAATTCCAAGGAAGGTCTTCATGATCCCACCTGTCTTCTATGTATGAAAAATCCCAACCCTTAAAGGCATGTTTTTCTTCTTTAATCCATTTTTGTTTTAATTCTTCTAAATTCATCATAACAACTCCATTTGTTTGAATACTTCACTTCTAGGTATATTTAGATTAACAATATGTTTGTTTCACATTAAAGTTATTATCTATTTCATTTTTTTCTTGCCAGGAAAGTTACTCTTTTCGATCCTTTTTTGAACTTCTCTTTTTGTTTTAATCCAGAATACATCTCTAATATTTCAAAACCATATTTATTCAACCATCCTTTTATTTCCTCTGCAGAAACCGGATGTTTTTGCTGTATATAAGTTTTTTCTTCCTTTTTACCATTTGGATATATGACTTCTATTCTTCTTTTTGCTTTCCACAGTCTTTTTTCTCTATCAACCCAGATTGGTTTAGCAAAACCTTGAATTTTAACTCCATGTGAACATATCCCAGACGGAAACATCTTTTTTTCTATTCCAACATCACACCAGGATTTATCTAATAGTCCTTCCATATTGTCATTGTCTATGAATAATAACCCACCTGGATTTAATGAGTTAAAGGCTTTTGCTATTACAGTTTTTTGAGATTGAGGTGTAGGTAGTTCATATAGACAATTACAGCCTAATATTATTAAATCTAAATCTTTAGACCAATTAATATTTAATACATCATCCTGTATAAGTTCTATATTATTTTGAATACTTTTATCTAATCTATTTATCTTAGTTTTTAAATGTTCAAGCATTACTCTAGAAATATCAATACCTGTTATTTTATATCCGTTTTTAGCTAAAGGTAAAAGTAATCTACCTGTTCCACAAAATGGTTCTAATATCTTTGGAGAGTTTATTTCTTTAAGTATTTTTAATAAGAAATCTACATCTTCTTCACTACTTTCAAGCTGATCATAAATTTCCGGAATATGTTTATCCATATCATATATATTTGAAAATTCGTTTTCCACGTTATATATACCTCCAAAAATTATAATCTGTTTTTCACTATTAAACTAAAATTACTCTTTATCTTTCATCCAATATTTTTTATGGTCTTCTACAAATTCAGAAAAAGAAATAGGGTCTCTATTTAATAATTTATTTATTTCATTAGTTGTACTATCAGCCATACCAAACTTAGCTACTGTATACAGTCCAATCATTACTATTATCTTGCCTGTATTCATACCTTCTTTTTTCTTTCTTTTATAAAAATTTATTATTGATGGGTCTTTATATGTAATTTTTCTATTTAATTTATCAGTTAATATGTTTGCTATCTCATAATAAGATAATGCTTTTTTACCAGTTAATTCATATGCTTTATTCATATGTCCATTTTCAGTAAGTGCTAAAAATGCAACTTCAGCAATATCTCTAACATCTATAAAGTTAGTTTTACCATTACCAGCTGGTATAAATATTTCATCATTTTCTTTAATTTCTTTTAGATGAGTAGTTGTTAAGTTTTGCATAAAAAAACTTGGTCTTAAGAAAGTATAAGGTAAACCTACTTCTTTTATATATTTTTCAACTCTATAATGAGGACCCAACGGATTCTTTTCAACTCCTTGTAGTGAAAGAAATACAGTATGTATAATACTATGGTTTTTAACTTCTTTTAAAAATGGTAAAATATATTTTTTGACTCTAGATATTGCAGGTGGACGAACTAATAATATTTTATCAATATCTTTTAAAGCTTCTTTAAATAATGATTGATCTTTAAAATCAAACTTCCTAAAAGTAAGTTTATTATAGTCCAATTGTTTTTTAGCTTTATTTATATTTCTAACTCCTGCAATTACTTGATAGTCTTTAAAATCATTTTTTATTAATTTTTTAATAGTTTCTTTACCAACATTTCCGGTTGCACCTGTTATAAAAATCTTTTCCAATATATATTCACCTTCTATTATTAATTATATTGTTTTAAAGTTAATGTTTTCCCACCATATCTTTTAAGTAGTATAAAAACTATTCCCCAAGTTACTAAAGCTGGTATTATTCCCATAACAGGGTTAATAATCGTTATATTTCCTAGTATATATGTAGTAGATGTATTTAACCAGGCATGGAGCAGGATAGTTATAAATACACTTTTAGTGTTATTATAAAACCAGGTTATGATAAAGGTCTGTCCGATAATAGCCATTGTGAAACCAGCTATTGAAAATATTATAGTAATAAAATTTTGATTAGAATACAAAAATAATAGATATGGGTAATGCCATACTGCCCATATCAATCCTAAAATCCAGCTGGATTTTTCTGCTGTATAAAGTGTTTGCAATTTTTCTAATAAGAAACCTCTCCAACCTGGTTCTTCCATACCACTTGTAAATATTTGGTATAAAAAATATATTAATATTATTGATAACGGAAAGTCACTTTTGAAAAAGCTATTAAATGGAACTCCTATTATAACACCAATTAATACTACAATTAAATTTATTATTATTGGGATTAATAGCATAAATAGATACCATTTTATATCTACTTTCCATTTAGTTATTCTCTGCCATAAATCATTTAAACCTTCTTCTTTAAAAAAATAATATGTAATTACAAATGAAGATATTAAGGGACCATATACTCCTAATCTAAAGATTAAAAATGATAATACACTTCCTTGATTATTAAAATCCCAACTCAAGATATTTAAAAATGGAATATCTTTATAACCTAATATAAATGCCGTAATCCAAAAAACCCAAGTTATTAAATATGCTAACCCAGTATAAAGATATAATGATCTTATTTTACTCTTTTCCATTAGGTAACCTCCATTTGTTTTTGTTAAATTTTATTTTTCTTCATTAAAATATTTAAAGAATCTAATAGTTTCATTTAAATCATCCTCATCTTCAAACACTTCAACTTGCTTACCTAATTCAATTGCAAAGTCAACATAACCACTTGCTTTTGCTGTGATTATATTTTCATCAACTACTACATTTTTATCTATAAAACTTTCTACATTGAATTCCTCAATACTATTAATATCTAAAGTTGTTGTATACTTTTTATTATTTAATATACCCTCTTTAGCTAGATGAACAGGAGCAGCACAAATTGCTCCAATTAATTTATCTTTTTTATTAACTTCATTTAATAAGTTATATAACTTTTCTTTTTCCTTTACTTGACTTGGATCTCCTCCAGGTATAATTAATAGGTCTATATCATCAACTTCTATTTCATTAATACTTTTATGAGGTACTGTTATGAATTCTTCATGTGAAGTTACTTTATCATCATCAATACCAAATGTTATTACTTCTCCTTTGTGTTTTAAAATATAGTTAGCTAAAACAACTTCAAATTGAGCAAATGTATCATAAATAAATACATATGTACTAAAAATAATAACCACGCCCTTCTAAATCAATAATATACACTTTTCTTATTTAATCTCGGTATTTATCAAACCAATTATACATTTCATTAGTCCAAGCATCATAATGATTGTTTAATCCATGTCCATCTTGATATATTTTTAATTTATATTCTTTATTAAGCTCACTTAACTTTTCAGCTAGTTTTTCAGCTTGATTTATATCAACTCTCCAATCGTTTTGACCGTGCAAGATAAGAACAGGTATATCAATTTTATCCGGCCAGTAATAAGCTGACCTTTTTATATATTCTTTTTCACATTCATCAGGGGTACAACCAATAAGAGTTTTCATCATATCTCTCATATCGAGTCTGCTATTATATATTTCTATTAAATCTGTTATACCTCCTAGTACAGCTGCTGCATTAACATCAATACCCTCTTTAATTGCAATATATGACATCATTCCCCCTCTAGAAAACCCAAGCATAAATATATTATTTGGTAAAGTAAAATCAAGGCTTTTTATTAAGGGAAGTAAATTTAAAACATCGTTTACATCTTTTCCGCCAAACTCTTCATTACCTTCACCACCTGCATTCCCACGATATTGAGAACCTATAATCACATATCCTTTTGAAGCAATAGGTGAAAGAAAGGCTTGGGTATCTTTCGTAATTTTACCTAAATCTCTATTTCCTCCCCGGTTAAAAATTATAACAGGATAGTTACCTTTCTTTTTAGGTTTGATAATAGTACCTGCTACTTCAAGATTATCACTTAAATATTTAATATTATAGATAACTGTTTCATCAATAGAAGGTGTCTTTTTTATAGGGCTATATTTAAAAAAATCTTCGCCAAAAGTTACTTTTTCTATACTTATTATTTTACCATTTAGATTTTCATCAAGTATACTTAAATCTTGATTTAAATAATTTGTTGTAGCTTTAGCTGATCCATTTAATATTAAACCAAAGATAAGAAAACAAAATAATATTAATAACACTTTCCTATTCATATTATTTTCCTCCCTCTTTGAAATATAATCAACTAATTTCTTATCACCATACATTTATCTTTTTCGAATCCTAATTCTTTATAAAAATCATGTGCATCCTTTGTTTTTAATAATTGTAAGGATACATCTTTAATACTGGGATGTTCAATTGTTTTATTCATAAGCCATTTACCTAAACCTTCGCCTCTATATTCTTTAATTATATATACATCAGCTATCCAGGCAAAAAAAGATTTATCTGTAACAATTCTAGTGAATCCTATTTGTTTGTTTTCTTTAAATAATGAGATAAAGATAGAATTATTAATTGATTTTATAATACTATCTTTATCTCTATTTTCAGCCCAATATGTGTTTTGCAAAGAACTTACGACAAAATCATAATCAATTTTATTTTTATCATCTGTTATAAAATAAGTTTCTTTTTTAATTTCCATTTATCTTGCTCCTTATAAATACTTATTCAAAATTATACTTCTAATAAACCACGAAATCCTCTAACTCCATAATATGACTTAGCAGTATTATGGTATATAAATACTTTGCCAAATCTATATTCTCCAAAAAGGGCGCCACCAAGTTCTCTTATATCAGAAGGTGTTTTAACCCAGCTAGATGTTTTAGTATCAAAGTTTCCAAGCTTCTGTAACTTATGGTATTGTTCAACTGATAGAAGCTTAATACCCATCTTTTCAGCCATATCCATTGCATTATTATCTGGTTTATATTTTTTTCTTTCTTCTAATCCTTCACGGTCATAGCATGTATTTCTGCGTCCATTTGGAGTTTCTTTTGAACAATCATAGAAAATATATTTGTCATTATCTTTATCATAGTCTACTAAATCAGGTTCTCCACCTGTTTTTTCCATTTCATTTAATGACCATAGTTTTTCATTATAATTTATCAATTTTTCTTCAACTTCACTC
>JBEPXG010000118.1:0-5592 GCA_041642015.1 Halanaerobiales bacterium | reverse complement strand
AACTCCTCATTACAAGATGCCCAAGTTTCATCATTAGCATAGATTGGAACATCTAATCTTCTTGATAATATACCTACACCTTTTATATGATCTTTGTGCTCATGTGTTATAAATATGCCATCTATTTCATCTGGGTGAACATCTATTTTCTTTAATCTATTTACTATTTTTTTACCACTGAGTCCCGCATCTACTAAAAATGATTTTTTGCCATCATTTATATATATAGAATTACCAGAACTACCACTTGCTAATACTGATACATTAATTTGCACAAGACCACCTCGAATGTTTATATTTTAATTCAAAAATAAAAGGGTAGAGATTATTTATAAAGTATTAACTCAATAAATAAACTCCACCCTATAGATTCTAGCTTAATAATCTAATTTTAAAGTATATTTTTACTCTTTTTCGTTTTCCATCTGCCAGCTTAAATGATAAATCAAGCTAACAATTCCTACTGCTAAATCTTCATTTCTAACAAATATATCATCTGGTACATACAAGCGAGTAGGTGAAAAATTCCAAATAGCTTTAATACCATAATCTACCAATTTATCTACTACTTCTTGGGCTGAATCTGCAGGTACAGTTACAATACCTAAGTTAATATCTTTATCATTAATTGTTTCTTCTAAATTGTTAATACTTTTTACTTTTATAGTACCAACTCTATTACCAATTTTATTAAGATCGTTATCAAAAATGTCGGTTATTTTTAATCCCATCTTAGAAAATCCACCATAATTAATTAAGGCTCTACCTAAGTTACCTGCTCCGATTAAAACTGCAGGCCATTTTTTGTCTACCCCTAAAATTTTACCGATCGATTTTTTTAATTCCTTAACATTATATCCGACACCTCTTCGACCAAATTCACCATAGTATGAAAGGTCTTTTCTAACCTGTGTAGATGGAATATCTAATCTTCCACCTAAATCTTTTGAAGAAACAACCTCAGTTTCTTCAAACATTGAAAGTTTATCAAGACAGCGATAATAAAGAGGTAATCTTTCTATCGTCGCTGCTGGTATTGAATCTCTATCTTTCATTTTTTTACCCCCTGTAAAATATTATTTCACTTTACTTCCACTATTTATTGCTTTTTCTGGAGTAATTAAGGTAAGTTCATCTTCATTAGAAGCTGCTAAAATCATTCCATTAGATTTAACCCCAAATATTTCAGCTGGTTTTAAATTAGCAACAATTACAATATTTTTACCAATAAGTTCTTCTGCATCATAATGTTTTGCAATACCTGCTACTAACTGTCTTTTTTCATCAGCAAGTTTTACCTGTAATTTTACTAATTTATTACTATCTTCAATTCTTTCAGCTTCTACTATTTCAGCAACTCTTAAGTCAATATTTTTAAAAGTTTCAAAATCGATTAAATCTTCTCTATTAGTATTGTTCTCGTTAGTCATAGTTTTTTCCTGCTCCTCTTTTTGTTTTTTGTCAAAATATTCTTCAACATCTATTCTTGGAAAGATAGGATCTGATTTTTTTACTTTAATTTTTGTCTTTAACTGACCCCATTTTAAATTTGACCAATTTGCATTTTCAATTTGTTTAACATCACCAATTTGTTTTCCAATTTCAATCGGTGTTTTAACTAAAAATGGTTTTAACATTACTGCAATCATTCTTAAAGATTCTAAAAGGTTATATAGGACTGTTCCCAACCTTTCGTTTTTGTTTTCACGTCCTAATATCCAGGGTTCGGTTTGATCAATATATTTATTAGTTCTTCTAACAAAGTTCCAGAGATCCTCTAAAGCATTTGTATACCTTAGATCTTCCATGTGTTCTGCTATAATATCCACAGTTTCTAAAGCAGTATTTTTAAGATCTTCATCAACTTCATTATATTCTTTTGGTTCAGGTATTTCACTATCAAAGTATTGGTCTACCATACTTACAGTTCTATTAAGTAAGTTACCTAAATCATTTGCTAAATCAGAATTAATTCTTTGGATCAAAGCTTCTGTTGAATAGGTTCCATCTGTACCAAAAGGTACTTCTCTAAGTAAGTAGTATCTAATTGGGTCAACCCCAAAATCCTCTATTAATTCAATTGGATCTACAACATTACCTCTTGATTTTGACATTTTACCTGATTCACTTAAAAGCCATCCATGACCAAATACCTGTTTGGGTAATGGTAAGTCTAAAGCCATTAATATGATAGGCCAGATTATAGTATGAAACCTTAAAATATCTTTACCAACTATGTGTAAATCAGCTGGCCAGTATTTATTAAAGTTTTCTTCATCGGTAAGATAACCAATTGCTGTAATATAGTTACTTAAAGCATCTATCCAAACATAAATTACATGTTCATCATCAATGGGTACTTCTACTCCCCAATCAAAAGTTGTTCTTGATACACTCAAATCATCAAGTCCCTGTTTTATGAAGTTAATCATTTCATTTTTTCTTGATTCAGGTTGAATGAATTCCGGATTATCTTCAATATGTTTTAATAAACGATCCGCATACTTACTCATTTTAAAGAAATAACTTTCTTCCTCAACCCATTCTACAGGACGACCACAGTCTGGACATACTTTTTCTTCACCAACTTGTCTTTCTGTCCAAAAAGCTTCATCAGGAGTACAGTACCAACCTTCATAATGTCCTTTATAGATATCACCTTGATCATAGAGTTTTTGAAATATTTTTTGCACTACCTTTTCATGTCTTTCTTCAGTTGTACGTATAAAATAATCGTATTCTATATCTAAAGCTTCCCAAAGTTCCTTGAAGGTTTGTACTATTTCATCTACATACTGTTTTGGCTTTTTATCTGATTCTTTAGCACTTCTTTCAATCTTTTGACCATGTTCATCAGAGCCTGTTAAAAACATTGTATCATATCCCTGCATCTTTTTATATCTTGTAATACTATCAGCAGCTACTGTTGTATAGGCATGGCCTATATGTAATCTGTCACTTGGATAATATATTGGTGTTGTTACATAAAATGTTTTATCTTTTTTATCCATTTAAAATCATCCTTTCTTATCATATTTATCTATTTACATTGATTTGAATTGCAATTTCATATACTTCCTTTTTAGGAATATCTCTTAAAGTAGCTACTTCTTTAATAGCTTCTTTTTTTGTATATCCATTATCCATAAATAACTGAACATGGTCTAAAATACTTATTTCAGTCCAGTTTTCTTTATCAGGCTCCTTTTTTGATCTTCCCTCTACAATACCAACTATTTCTCCTTTAATTTCTCTTGATTTAATTTTTTCATAAATCTCAGAAATAGTTCCATATATCTTTTCTTCATGTATTTTTGTAATTTCCCTAACTAAAGCAGATTTTCTATCTGGTATTATTTCAGCAAGTTCCTTATATATATCCTTAATTCTATAAGGAGATTCATAAAAAATTGAAGTCTTTTCATCCTTTTTAATATCTTCAATAAATTCTTCTCTTATATTTTTTTTGCGGGGAACAAAACCATAAAAAGTAAATTTATCTGTTTTAATTCCTGAAACAACCAAGGCTGATACTAATGCTGTGGGACCAGGAACAGGAATTATCTCAATATTTTCTTCAATAGCCCTTTTAACTAATAAGAGGCCTGGATCTGATATAGCCGGCATTCCAGCATCAGAAACTAATGCAATATCATAACCGTCTTTTATTTCTTTTATTAACTTCAATGATTTTTCTTTTTCATTATGTTCATGATAACTAGTTAACCTATTGTCTATTTTAAAATGATTAAGAAGCTTTTCAGTCCTTCTTGTATCCTCAGCAGCAATAAGATCAACATTTTTAAGCACTTTGATTGCTCGAAAAGTTATATCATCTAAATTACCAATTGGAGTACCACATATATATAGTTTTCCGTTTTCATTCATATTAATCTTCTCCATATATTTTTTTAATTTCTTTTGTATACTGGTCAGTATCTTTAAAAAATTCTACTATATTTGTTTTAGTTACAAATCCCGGATTACCATCTAGAACAGCTTTCATGATAAAACGATCCGGATCATTATTTTCACGTGATTGGATTAATCTCATTTCTTTAGGTTCAATATTGTTTTCTTTTAACTTATATATTATTTCAGGTAGTCTGTTTGTTAGATGAACTAAATATAGTTTTCCTTTAGCTCTTAATAATCTAACAGAAACCTTAATAATCTCTTCAATATTAGTTTTTAGTTCATGTCTTGCAATTGCCTTATACTTATTTTGGGTTACTTTTCCTGTATCTGAAGGCATATATGGTGGATTAGATACAACTACATCAAATTCATTATCATCAAAAAAATCCATTACATTACTTATATCACAATTAATAATTTTAATTACTTCTTCTAAGTTGTTTAATTTAATAGATCTATTTGACATATCAACTAGAGGTTTTTGTATTTCTACTCCAAAAACCTTTTTAAGATTATTTTTAAAAGCTAAAAGCAGTGGAATTACACCACTACCACTGCCTAGATCTACAATTTTATCATTAGCTCTAACATCTATATAATTAGCGAGAAGTACTGAATCAGTTCCAAACTTAAAGTACTTATCATTTTGTATAATTTTTAACTTGTCTGGAATTAAATAATGTGTTTGTTCCACGTTAATTTCCCTTCTGTTATTTTTTATCATCTTCTAACAATCTAAGACAGAATAGGCATTCACCTTTTCTTTTTTCACCAAAACTTAGATGACAAATATGAAATCCTTCATCATGTAATCTTGATAGGTTATTTTTACTTTTTGAAGTATCCTGTTCTTCTTTGAAAATTATTGATCTCAGCTCTTTATTTTCATTTCTTAATTCTTCATTTTCTTTATATAATTTATAAGTGATATCTTTTAAGTTTTTAAACTTCATAGATATTTCTTCTATCTTTTCCTGGAACAAAGCTAGCTCTTCTAAAATTTCTTCGTCCATAATCGATCGCTCCTAGTTATTTTCTCTTATCTTTTTTATTTCTTCTAATTTTAATTTAATTACATCTCCATCTTTGTTTTTTAACTTAACTACTTGTTCAATTAAGTTTCTATCTATTACTTCTGTCTTATTACCATTTGATAAAGTAATTTTATCTCCTATATCAGGCATTTCTTCTTTGATTTCCTGATAGTAATCATTTTCATACTTTAAACAACACATTAATCTGCCACAAAGTCCAGAAATTTTTGCAGGATTTAACGCAAGTTCCTGATCCTTTGCTAACTGAATTGAAATTGGGTCAAAGTCTCTTAAGAAAGTGTCACAACAAGTTCTTCTTCCACAAGGACCTAAACCGCCAATCATTTTTGCTTCATCTCTTACACCAATTTGACGAAGCTCAATTCTTGTTTTAAATACACGTGCTAAATCTTTAACTAACTCTCTAAAGTCAACTCTACCATCAGCTGTAAAATAAAAAATGACTTTATTATGATCAAACGTATATTCAACATCGATTAATTTCATTGGTAATTTATGTTCTTTTATCTTTTTTAAAGCTATGTCATATGCTTCATCTTCTAATCTTTTATTTTCTTCATTTTTATCAATGTCTTTTAAAGTAGCTTTTCTAATTACCTTTTTCAATGGAGATACAATT
>JBEPXG010000117.1:0-5601 GCA_041642015.1 Halanaerobiales bacterium | reverse complement strand
CAACTGATAATACAATATTAATTATATTACTTATTATCTCAACAACCATAGGTGTTTTAGTATCACCTGTACCCTGCATTGCACGTGCTGCAATTATAGCTATTATTCTAAAAGGGGCAGCTGAAAAGATAATAAGCAAGTATTGGGCTCCTAATTTAATAACTTCTGGTGCAGCTCCTAATACACTGATTAACTTTTCTGGTATTGCCCACCCAATTATTATAAAAGGAATTCCAATAAGTATGCTTGCAAATATAACCTGGCTTAAAACTTCATCTTTATTTTTTTGTGCTTTAATAGAATTTGTCCCAGTTTCCTGTGAGATCAAAGATATACTACCGGTTCCTAAACCTAAACCGATTCTTAAAATTATTCTCTCCCAGACATCTCCTAGTCCAACAGCGGTAACAGCAGCAGGACCGAAAAAACCCATTAGAATCATATCTGTTGTTCTCATTGCAGTTGTAAATATATGATTAAGCATTACCGGCCAGGCTAGAATATAGGCTTCTTTCCAGACCGGAAAATATGTTATAAATATTGACATAAAAAAGCATCCTTTATATTTGTTTTGTCAGTTATTATAACACAAAACAATATTAAACTACAAAAAAATATCCCAGTTTTTGTTCTGGGATAACTAATTTAAGATGCTTTATTATATTTTATATTTTCCCATTTAAAGAATATAAATGAAAAGATAAGCATTTGAACTGTTACTTCTAAGGTTCCAAAGATTAGTTCTTGAAATGAAAGTGATCCAATAACGGTATTATATAGATCAACAAAGATTCCAGGAATGGCCATTACTGCAAATGTTAATCCATATAAAAGTAAAAATAATTTTAACCAACCCTTCTTTTGTCCTATGTATTTACTATAAAAAGGATATAAAAATAATCCTAATATTGCTCCTCTAATTATCTGAGTTGGTATTAACAGTCCTGCCATTAATGGTTGTTCTAGGTCTCTATATAATCTAAATGCTTCCATCGTATCTAATGCTTCACTATAATTTTGTAATAACATGCATGTTATACCAATCAATAAATAAGTAATTACATGTATAGTCACAAACCTACCTAAAAACCCACATAACTTTTTCTTCATCTTCTTTTACCTCACTTTCTTTTAGTACTTCACCTTTTTCTTGTCTTAAAAATATCTTTGAGAAAACTAATATTTGTATAGCTTTGGATGATAATACTAATAAATGTTCTAATATTGTTGTTTTAGTATAATAGATACCTTCAATTGAACCAGGCATAGGCTGAACTGAACCAAATAAAGTTAATCCCCAAAGCAGTATAAATAAATATAGTATTGATCTTTTCTTTTTATATATCAAATCATAAAAAGGATAGATAATCAGTGCTAGAAATCCTCCTTTTAAAAACTGGTTTACAATGACTGATATTGTAGGAAAACTATATGGCTTAAAAAATAATATAGCTTCAATTTGATTTGCATCAAATAAATTTTGCACTAAATTAAAAATTACAGCAACCAAACAATATGAAATTAAATAAATAGTTGAAAAAGTAAAAATGTACTTTAGATGTTTTTTTGTTAAGAAATCATTCATCTTTTTTCCTCCTTGTTCTATGTTAACTTAATCTTAACAAAACAACTTAATTTTTAAATCAGTCAAAGTAATTATTAGACTTACATCTTTATAACTATTTATATATCAGACTTTAGTCTTAAAAACATAAAAAAACGTCACCAGTTAATAAAACAACCAGTGACGTCTTTAAATTATTATAAAGTTATATTTTGAATTTAAGAATTTTCCATAAAAATATTCATTGTCTCATAAGCAAAATCAACCGCGGATAAGTATTTATTATATAACTTCCTTGAATTTAATCCCTTTTCTTTTTCAATCACTCTAATTTTTTTCCATTTCACTCTCTCAAAGGCAACTACTAATTCTAATATTTCTCCATAGATCCCTTCTTGTCTAAGTAATGCATCTTTAATATCCTCAGATAATGAAATCTCTCTAAGTAGTTCTACTAATGGACGATCTAAAAAAGCATCCATCATAGATAACATACCCATTGTAAATAATTCATTGCTTTTATCTTCAATATCAAAGTCTTTAGCTAAAGCTTCAGCAAATTTTGCTCTAATTAGTGTATTAGCAAATAAAATATCTGGTTTGTCATTTCTCAATCCTTCAGCAAGATATATTAAACTCCAATTTTTCAAACCCTTTATTCCTAATAATGTTGAAGCTTGTTTTATCGAGGAAACTTGATAACCATAATAAGCAGCATTAATGGTTCTCAATAAACTCACTGTCATCGACATATCATTTTTTATTATTTCACCTAATTTTTCAAAATCAAGATCATCTTTGTTTAACTCTTTTAAGAAGTTTAGATAATTTATCTTATATCCTGGCATATTTTTATCAGCTACAATATCAGGCCTTGTAAAAAATATGCCTTGGAAATAATCATACCCAGCATCTTTTGCAGCTTTAAATTGATTGTGTTCATTAATATTTGTAGCAAGGAACTTTAACTTTTTATTACTTTTATTTCTTAAAATATCAATTATCATTTTATGCTCTTTGCCACTATATTGATTGAAATCAAGTTCAATAACATCAGCATATTTAATAAAAGTAGTGTTCGGTTCACTAATATTAAAATCCTTCAATATTATTAATGTTCCTTCATTTTTTAATTCTTCAATAGCTTCAATTACATCAGGTGTATTTTTAATGTCTTCAGAAACAACGATACCTAAGTTATCTTTTGATATTAGCTTACTTACTTCATTTTCTATAAGATCACCGGTAAAATTAATAAAAATTCTTTTACCATCAGATAGATTTTTTTGTTCTATAAATTCAACATCATTGTTTATTTCTTCCGCTGTTATATTCATACTCATTCTTTTTATTCTACTGTCATATGAATTTTTAAATATAATCTCATATGCCATAACATTTTGATTTACGTCTAATACAGGTTGTCTTGCAACAATTGATTCTGCCATTTAACTATCAACCCTTTCGTTTTTACAGAATTCATATTAAGATTAACATTCTTTATTTAATAATTCAATAGCTTCTTTTTCTAAAACTGGTTTGCTATATAAATATCCTTGTACTGCATCACAATTATTTTATAATAAATATTCTTTTTCTTCTTCGATTTCTACACCTTCAGCAACAACTTTTAAACCTAATTTGTGTCCCATTGATATTATATCATCAACTAATATTTTATTTGGACTACTTGTTGTAATTTTATTTATAAAACTTCTATCTATTTTAAGAGCATCTAAGTTTAATTCTTTAAGCCTATAAAAGGAAGAATATCCTGTGCCAAAATCATCTAATACCACCTTGAAATTATGTTTTCTTAATTTCTCTAATTTTTTATTAATTAATTCAAAGTTATCAAATAATATTGATTCTGTTATTTCCAATTTGATATTCTCTGGATTTGCATTATATTTTTCTACTATAGATATTATATTATCTGTAAAATCATTTTGTAATAATTGAATTCCCGAAATATTTATTGAAATATTTACATCTTTTAAGCCCAATCTATCTAATTTACTGGAAAACCAAACTACCTTCTTTAAAATTAATTCTGACAACGGAATAATCAATTGCCTTTTTTCTGCTATATCTATAAATTCCACAGGAGAAATATTACCGAACTTTTTAGAGTTCATTCTTGCAAGGGCTTCAAAAGCAGCTATTTTACCCGTCTCTAAACTATATATCGGTTGATACTTAAGATAAAAACTTTTATTATCTTTTTCATTAACAATATCTCTTAACTCTTTTTCTATTATATCTTCTCTTTTTATCCTTTCTTCCATTTTATGATCAAAAAATTCATATTTACTATCATTTGTAATATTATTTATAGTTATTGAAGCATTTTTTAATATTTTATCAATACTTTCTTTTCTATCTGCAAACTCAACAATTCCGATTTGAAGAATAATCTGGTTGTTTAACTCTCTTAATTCTTTAGAACTATTAATTGATTTCTCTATTCTTTTTACCAATCCTATTAAATCATTCTTATCTTTATAATTCTGAGTATATATTATAAATCTATCAGCTGTAAATCTAAATAATCTATTTTTTGAATCTAAAATTACTTTTAGCTTTTCAGAAATTTTCTTTATTATCTCATCTCCATACTGATATCCATATGATAAGTTTATTAAACCAAAGTTATTAAAGTTTATCAAAAGAATTGCTTGATTTTTATTATCTTTCATCTTATTTTTTTTAGAAAGAAATTCTTTTAGATAATCTTTGTTTGGTAAACCAGTAAGATTATCATAATAAGCTAATTGAGTAAGTTTTTTATTTTTATCATAGTACAACTTTAAAAAATATAGTAAAATACCATAAATTATTAATGCAATTAAAACTCCAATAAAATTAATCTTATGGATGATATTATATGTATGGTCAAGAGAATATCTTATAGATAAATATCCATTTTGTGAAATATTAGAATCTATGGGTACATATACCTGATAATATTTTTCTCCTTTATCTATTATTGTTTTTGAATATTGATTTCCTTTTTTTAGATTATCGATCATTACTTGATCATCAATTCTATTACCAATTAAATTATCTTTGGTACTGCCTTGAATAATAAACTTATTGTTTAAATAACATACCTGACTTATATCTTCATCTCTATTGATTTCTTTTAATAAGTTACTAATTTTGAATTCTTCTAATATACTTTGTATTGTGTTAGCTAAAATGCCAACTTGGATAAAGTTACCTTTTTCATCACGATAGTATCCGAATTTATATAGTATTCCAGTTTCATTATCTGGACGAATATTACTAATATAATATTTAGAATTACTGTTTATAAATAGATTAACTGGATCATCTTTGTTAGGTTGCCAACCAATTTTTCTTTTATTACTAGAATTAATAATTTTACCATCTTTATTATAATAATTAATCACATCTAAGTCTAAGATTTTTTTTAATTCGACTAGAGACTTATTATTATAATTTACATCATCTGATATTATTATTCTTCCGGCTACTGTTAACTTTTGTTCCATTAGATGATTAATTATTTCTTTTGCATTATTAGATTTTTGAAAACTATATGAATAACTATTTGCAATTTTTTTTGATTGATCAATTTTATCATTATAAAAATGGTTTTGAACTATTTTTATACTATAAGTACCTAAAGCTATAAAAACAACTGTTAATATTGCAAATGGGATCAAAAAATATTTGCTTTTTATTATATTGTACTTATTATTATTTTCCAAACTTCATCCCTCATTTATATATTAATAAAACCCAATCTATTAAGATTGGGCTAAATAATTTTATGCAACCTGGCTGTCTTAAACTAAGTATAAGATCCTAAGCTTTGCGTCCTTGTTTCACAACAAGTTTGCCCTTTTATATATAATTTTTTAAATAATAATTTTATGTATTTATTATACTCAACAATAGTATATCAAACCAATTAATAAACTTCAAAATGTTTTAATATAAGTAAAAGTTTAAAAAATATCTTTTTAAATCTACAAAAATTTGTATTAATTATTATTTTATTTTGTAAA
>JBEPXG010000116.1:0-5604 GCA_041642015.1 Halanaerobiales bacterium | reverse complement strand
AGGACAGAATAACTATATAGATTATCTAGATACATTAAATAAAGATATAGCAACTGTTGCAGACCAAATTCAATAATCTATAATAAATAAATTAATAAACTCAACATATTGCAAGAAGGTAATTTTTAAATTGCTTTCTTGCAATAAATATTTATTTAATAACTTAAAGGAGTCAAAATCATGGGAGAATTAATTTTAGGCATAATATTTTTTCTACTAAGTTTAATAATATTTTTTCAAGCTGGAAGCTTGCCTGATTCCAGTTATGAACCACTAGGACCTGCAGGTTTTCCAAGAATCATTGTATTAATGATGGGTATATTATCTTTTTTTCTAATAGTTAAAAAGATTAGATCAATAGATTTTGGTAAAATCAATTTAAATTTTAGTACAATTTATAAAAAATATAAATTAATATTTGTTACACTTATAAACTTTTTATTCTATATATTGATAATGAGATTTATAGGATTTAGAATTTCAACTTTTCTATTTGTGTTTTTAACACAATTATTACTAGGACCTAGAGATAAAAAGAAATATCTTTTAATAAGTACTATAGCTTTATTAATTAGTCTAGGTTCATATTATTTTTTCCAAAATTATCTGGGAGTTATTTTCCCAACTGGAATATTTTTCGAATAATATATCAAACGAATACTTTTAAAATGAGGGATTAATATGATAGATATGTTAATATTAGGTTTTGAACAGATATTAAACTTTAATTTATTAATAAATATGTTTTTAGGAGTACTAGCTGGTATTATTGCTGGCGCTATTCCTGGTTTTACTATTACTATGGCCATTATACTAACTTTACCATTTACTTTTGCCATGAGTCCTACAGTAGGGATAGCTACAATGCTTGGAGTTTTTGTAGGTGGCTTATCAGGTGGTTTAATTACTGCCGCACTTCTAGGTATTCCAGGAACCCCCTCAGCGGTAGCAACTACTTTTGATGCTTTTCCTATGGTAAAAAACGGACAACCTGGTAGGGCTCTTGGTATTGGAATCTGGGCCTCCTTTTTTGGCTCACTATTAAGTATGATTCTTTTAATTACATTAGCTCCTCAAGTAGCTAATTTAGCTATGAAAATTGGACCCTGGGAATATTTCTCACTTATTGTATTTGCTCTCACTATTATTGCAAGTGTTACAGGGGATTCAGTGGTTAAAGGATTACTAGCTGGACTTTTAGGACTGTTAATTGCCACTATTGGATTAGATCCAATGAGTGGTACTGCTCGTTTCACTTTTGGTATTGGCTTTTTAGAAGCAGGTGTTCCCTTTTTAACAGTTTTAATAGGAATATTTGCAGTTTCACGTCTCTTAACTGAATTAGAAAACAAAGAAGAAGTAAAACAGGGTGAAAAACTAGTTACAGGTAAAATAAAATTTGAAATTTTCACTTCATTGAAAGAGGTTTTAGGCCAACCTATAAATTTAATAAGGTCTTCTCTACTTGGAGCTCTTATAGGAGCAATACCAGGAGCTGGTGCAAGTATTGCTAATATACTAGCCTATGATCAAGCTAAAAAAGGTTCTAAGCATCCCGATAAATTTGGTACAGGTATACCCGATGGAATTATTGCTTCAGAATCTGGTAATAACTCAACTGCTGGTGGAGGTTTAATTCCGATGATAGCCTTAGGTATTCCAGGAAGTGCAGTCAGTGCAGTAATGCTAGCAGCTTTACAAATTCATGGTATTAATCCAGGTCCAATGCTTATAATAAATAATCCAGAAATTGTTGGTACAATTTTTGTGGGATTTTTTATTGCTACAATTTTTATGCTTCTTATTCAATTTTCTGGAGCAAGATTATTTTTAAAAATAACTCATATTCCAAAATATATCTTAGTACCAACAGTTATGGCTCTTTGTGTTATAGGATCATACCTTTTAAATAATAGATATAGCGATTTATATATCCTATTTGTTATGGGGATAATAGGATACTTTTTAAAAAAATATAATTTTTCCTTGGCACCTGTAATATTAGGTGTAATATTAGGACCTATTGCCGAAACTAATTTAAGAAGATCCATGATGACCAGTCCAGACTGGACACTCTTTTTTACAAGACCTATCTCATTAGGATTTCTAATTTTAGGTTTGCTTTCAATAATGTACTCCATTTGGCAGAGTTATTCAGTCAAGAAAAAATCAAACTGCATATAAATTATTAAGGGGTTGAAATAATGAAAGATAGATATATATTAACTGAAATGAGCTGGCCCGAAGTAGAAAAAGCCTTAAAAACAGTTGAAATAGCTATAATACCAGTAGGTGCACATGAACAACACGGACCTAATTTATCTGAAAGTTGTGATGCTGTAAGAGCTAGAGAATTTAGTAAATTAGCGGCTGAAAGACTTTATCCTGATGTTATTGTAACTCCAACTATTAACATGGGTATTTCCTATCACCATATGCCTTTTCCTGGAACCATAACTTTAAGACCACAAACTCTTATTGATTTAATTAAAGATATATGTAATTCTATGAAAAAACACGGTATTAATAAATTCTTATTACTTAATGCACATGGTGGAAATACTTCAACTCTTGATGTAGCAACTAAAGTTTCACACGATGAATTAAATATTGAAATTGCTCAGGTTAAATATACTGCTCTAGCACCTGAAAGTATAGCAAAATATGTACATTCTAAAGAATACGGTCATTCATGTGAACGAGAAGTTTCAGAAGCTCTTTATTTGATACCAGAAATTGTAAAGAAAAATAGCGTTGAAAAAGGTAAAACTAAAAAATTCCCAATTGATAATGTATCACCAGTAAGTGGAGGACCTTTTACTATGGGATACAGTTGGGATCAAAAAAGTATTAATGGAGCATTAGGTGATGCTACCTTGGCTAACAGAGATATTGGGAAAGCAATTTGTGATGAAGCATTAGATAACTTGGAAAAATTTATAAAAGAATTTAAAGAATATAAAAAATAAAAGATATAATTTATTAATCAAATATTTTATAATAATTGATTCTAAAAAATATAAAATTTGTTTTTGAAAATCATATAATTTAATAAAAAATAATCCCTAATATTTTAATAAAATTAGGGATTTTTCTTTGTTATCATGTTTTTAAGTTTATTTAATTGGAATCCAAATTTCTGATTTATAATCTTCATCATTAGGATCACCAGGTAAATAAACTTCTAACTCCGGGCCACCGGTATGTTCATATCCAGTTGAAGGAAACCACTCTGAATATATTCTCTTCCATACATCTTGAATAGCATTAGGCATCGGTCCCTCAACTTCAAAAACAGCCCAGGTATTTGAAGGAATCTCTTTTTCTTCAACTTCAAAATCTAACTTATCTTCTGTTTTTTGTATTGCAATCATATATTTCATCTTGTCTTTATCCTCTTCATAATCCATACAAATTCCTAAAATACCTAATTCATCAACATTCTGATATAATTTGTCACAAAATCCATTTTGGTTACAATCATCCCAAAACTTAGGTATCTCCTTAAAGTTTTGACCATCAAGTGTAGACACCTCAATACTTTTACCAACAACTTGAAATTTTTCCTTTTCAACAATACGATAATCCATTTTATATGCCCCCTGTAATTTTAATTGGAAAAAGAGACGTGGATAAGCTTTTAATCTTTTTTTGCTATTTTTCACTACTGAAGGATTTATTCCATGAAGTCTACTAAATGCCTTAGAAAATGATTCAGCTGTTGAATATCCATACTTGATTGCTACATCAATAACTTTTATATCTTCGGTAGCAAGTTCTTGAGCTGCTAATGTCAATCTCCTTTTTCTAATATATTCTGCTATAGTATAACCTGAAAGCAAATGAAACAATCTTTGAAAATGATATTTAGATAAACAAGATATTTTAGCTATTTTTTCAACTTCAAGATCTTCACAGATATTATTTTCTATATAGTCTATGCTTTGATTTAATTTTTTTATATATTCCAAACTTATCTCCCCTTCCATAAATAAGGATAACAAAAATATTACAACTTTACCTGTCAATTATTGCTTTCTTCTGACAGATTTGATTATTAATGGATTATCCTATTATACTTATATATCTGAATTATGTATTAATATTGATTGATTATATATTGGAAAAACTATGAGTGTTAATGATATTAAAATTTCTTATTTTCCAAATGATAAATAAAGCTAAGTATTTCAGCTATAACCTCATATAGTTCAGCTGGAATTTCATCACCAATATTAAACTGGACCAGAATATCAACAATATCTTGATTTTCTCTTATTGGTATATCATGTTCCTGTGCAAATTCAATTATCTTTCGTGCAAATTCCCCCTTTTCATTAGCCACTATTCGGGGAGCATTATCTTTTTCAATATCATATTTAAGAGCAACAGCTTTTTTTCGTAGCTTATCTTTGTTTTTATCACTCATTTTTTATCATCCTTATACTTTAAAATTTATATGATGAAAGTCTGTGGACTCTTCAGAAAAGTTTTCATTAAGAAAATTAAAAATAGGTTTTTCTTCCTGAAACTCTTTTATTTCTGGTTCTAAAGCATTAAACCCTTTTTCTGAAAGACGTTTTTGTAAGTTAGGAAAATATTTATTAATTAACTTAACAGTTTGTTCAGTTGAAGCTTTAAAACTACTATAAATTTTCTTTTGATCAATTAATATCCTTGCTCTTATAGTTCCTAGATTAGATAATTCGATAATAAATTCAATCGAATATTTATTTTTATCAACAGAACTTTTATTATCTGTTAATTGATTATACTTAAGAAAAAGTGGTGTAGGAGTATCTTTTTGCTTAGAAAAAAAGAGAGGTATCTCTATAAACAAAAGTGATTCTCTCCTAGCATTAATAGCCTGTTGTCCTATAAGTTTTCCTTTTAAATTTGAATTGCTGTCCTGTTCTTGAGTAAATAATTGTTCTAATAATTTGCCGGTTTTTTGAAAATATTGTTCCAATTCTAATTTTATTTGTTCTGAATTGTTAAAAGCATTAACTGAAAGTTGTCCTTTAAGTTCAGGTGTTTTATTAATTTCTTGAGAAATTGAAGATTTGCTTTCTAAAAACTGGGCAACTCCTTTTATTAGGTAAGTAGATAGAGGTAACTTGTTTTTTGTAAGAAAAGATGCTATTTTAATTAATTGTTCATTATCAATATTAAAACTATTATTGTTTATTAAACTGACTATTTTTTGTAGTTCATTTTCTTTTAGTGGTAAATTTTGCTGGATCCAGTTTTGTAAAATTATTTTTTGCAAAGAAGAATCTAAACTTCTCATTGAAGAAGTCAAAAACAACTTATTTGATGAGTTATTACTAAGAGTTTCCTTTTTAGCCACATTATTTTTGTTTGAATCAATGTTTTTATAAAGTTTTAATAATTGGTTGGGATTTAGTTGTTGATTATTAATTTCCATAATTAATTGCCCCTTTTGATAATTCTAACATTATTATTTTGATATATCAAAAATTAATATTTTGGATTTCTATTAAACTTTTGTGGAACTATTTCCTCACAAAAAGTATTTTTTGAGGGATTTTTTCATAATTTAAAATTAATCAATAAAATAAGATATACATATTTATTCTTTTT
>JBEPXG010000115.1:0-5618 GCA_041642015.1 Halanaerobiales bacterium | reverse complement strand
CTTTTTTGTAATTCTAAACCATTTGATTATTATTTTGCAATTAACTCTTCCTAAGAAACTATTAAACAAAAATCTTACTATTCCTTTAAAAGTTATTTCATTCAAGATTTGAATTACATTAATATTTGATTAACTCTTTATTTTATATCCTATTTTAAATAGATAAGTTACTACTATCAGTAAAAAAACTGCTAAGCTAGTGATAACTAGTGCTGAAAAATATGGAGATATATCAGACTGACCAACAAAAGCGAATCTTACTGCATCAACCATATAGAAAACTGGATTAAATAATGAAACCTCATTCCAGATTCCAGGAAGTCCCTTAACTGAATAAAAAACTCCGCTTAAAAATGTTAATGGGGTAATAAAAAAGTTAGAAAAAATAGATACATGATCAAACTTTTCTGCCCAAAGACCAGCAACAATTCCAAATAGTGAAAATATCGAAGATACTAAAACTGCAAAAAATATTGCCAGGAGAGGATGAGCTATTGCTCCACCATAGAAAAATATTGAAACTAAATAAGTAACACTTCCTACTAACAATCCCCTTACCATACCACCAATCATAAAACCTAAAGTTAATTCAATATATGAAAAAGGAGCTAATAAAAAATCAATTATAATCCCATTATATTTAGCTCCAATTAAGGAAGAGGATGTATTAGCAAATGAGTTCTGTATCAAACTCATCATTATTAATCCTGGTACAATAAAACTGATATATGGTATACCATAACCAGCAACCTCTCTATTCTGAAAAGAATAAGAAAATATAATTAAATAAAGTCCTGTAGAAATTAAAGGAGCAAAAATTGTTTGAATTGCTACTTTTATAAACCTTGCAACTTCACGCTTAACCAAACTTAAAAAGGTTACAGTATTAATTGGCATCACGCCCTAAATTTGTTAACTTGATAAAGACATCTTCCAACTTGGCACTTTCAATATTCATATCAATTATATTAAGATTAAGAGCATTTATCTTTTTTAAAATTTTATCTAAATCTCGTTTGGCAGTTTCGATTTCTATTTCTTTATTATCTTTATTTATTTTATAATCAATACCCATAAGTTTTTTATCAAGATCATTATTTAAGTCTGAAAATTTTATTTTAACTATTTTTTTATCAATAGAATTAATTAAATTTTCTTTAGTATCTACTTTCACTATCTTTCCTTTATTCATAATAGCAATCCTATCACATAAAGCTTCAGCTTCTTCTAAATAATGAGTAGTTAAAATAATAGTTTTTCCTTCTTTATTTAAATTTATTACATACTCCCAGAGATTATTTCTTAATTCAACATCAACTCCAGCAGTAGGTTCATCTAAAACAATAATCTCTGGATCATGGACCATTGCTTTTGCAATCAACAGTCTTCTTTTCATTCCTCCAGATAACTGTCTTGGCCCTACATTTGACTTATCAGCAAGGCTTAAAGCATCAAGTAGTTCATCTATTTTTTCATCATTGTCTTCTATTCCAAAATAACCGGAATGCATCTCCAACGTTTCTCTTACAGTAAAATAGGGATCAAAAGTTATCTCCTGTGGAACAATCCCCAGTGATTTTTTAGTTTCTCTGTAATTTTTAATAATATCCTTACCTAAAACTGTTACACTTCCTGAATCTTTATGAACCAAACCGCCTATAACACCAATTAAAGTACTTTTACCCGCACCATTTGGTCCGAGAAGTCCAAAAAATTCTCCTTTTTTTATATCTAATTTTATATCATCTAATGCCTGTAAATTACCATAACTTTTATTAATATCTCTAATCTTTATTGCAGTTGACACTTAATCTCCTCCATATATTTTTAAATCTTGTTATTTTTAAAACTTGTATAATTAAAATTTATCTAATTATTAAACTTCAAGTTAAAAGATTATTTTATATCTTATTTTATCTTTAATGCTTATTATCTTCTAGTTATTATTAAAGCCCCACTTTTTACAGTAGGGCTTTGAATTATTTCAAATTAAACAAATTATTAATCTCATCATATATTTATATATTTGATTAGAATCCCTTTATATTATCTAACTGGACAAATACCACTTTCACAAGAAGGATCATCAATTTCTCTTTCTAAATACTCAGTTTCATACTTGGAAACTAGTGATGGATTAAATTGTTTCATTTCTTTTACTCTTTGATTGTACTCTTCTTCTGTGATTTCTTCATAAGGCATTAAGTCATAGAAGTTATCATTATAAGAAATAAAGGAAATACCTACTACACTATTCCAGTTTTCCCATAACCATTCTTCTACTTTTTCCCATTCATCATCACGTACATGAACTGTAATTGAAGCATTATGATCAACATAGTTTTCCATAAACATCTTATAGGTTTCTAACTGCTCAATTGCATCAACATCCTCTTTAACTTCTCCATCTGGAGCTTTAACAGGAAATTCTATAACTAAGGTTTCTGGATTTTCTGAATCCTGTCCTACTTCTGGATAAATTGGATATTCTAGTTCTTCACATACCCTAGCCAATGGATCAGAAGCAGAAATCCTTACTCGACGTACATAATAGGCACTATGAGAATAATGTAGTCCACTAGAAACTGTTGGCATTTGAGTCTGTGTACCTTCTGGTTTGACAGTTGTAATTAGTTTTGGTTCATTATCCCCAATTTCTTTTGCAATTTCTTTACCTGCTTGATGAGCAACTTCACGTAATTCTTGCAATAATTGAGCTTCTTGATTTTCATCCAAGTCTGCAGCATTTTTCATATCCTGCCAACCAGTTAAGGAAGTACCAATCAATCTATCTCTTTTATTAATTTGATCCCATTCTGGTAATTCAAACTCAATTAATGCCATTCTATAGCCAGCTCTAGCAGATAGTTTTTGTGCTTCAAACATTGCCTTTTTATCAATATTACCTTCTTCATCAACAAAAGCCATTACATTTAAAGATGTTAAATTACAAACTCCTTTAGAATCTAATAATATTTCAGCACATGGATTAACTCCCATAAAGTTATCTCGACGTCGGCTTCCTTCAACTGCATTTATAAAACCAGGTTCACCACTAAAACGCATCTGTTTAACATGCCATTTAAGTTGCTCTCTGCTAGGTTTGTCCTCATAAAAAATACTGTTATTACTCATCTGACGGTGAGAGATCTCTTTATTGATAACCCATTCGTCATCTTCTTTTACATATAAATTGTTTTTTGCCTGAGCAATTTCTTTGTCATCTTTGCTGAAAAGACAAATCTGAGATGAACGTCTAACTCCACCAGAAACAACATTTTCTGCAATTATATTAGCAATATCCATTGCATCAATCGGTTTTAATTTTACTCGATTAATTTCATCTAAAGCTCGATCTGGTTTTTCTGAAAGCAGTTTATCTATTTTTGTAAACATACGTTTTAAACTCTGATGACCAGAAGCTGTTCCACCAAATGTTTTAAGTTTTTCCCCTTTTGGTCTTACAGAATCATAATTAAAAATTATTCTTTTTAGTGGACGATAAGCATGATTCACTAAAAATTTAAAGTAGTACTCTAGAGATTGAATCCAACCTTCTTTAGAATCACCAACATTAACTGTTACCACATCGTCTTCATCAAAATCAAAGTCTGTATACTCTCTTCTTTCATCTTTTTCCACCGGTTCATAATATTTATGAATAATTTCAACATCTGTTCTAATCTTAGGAAGCTGCTCTACATCACGTGGAAGTACACGAAAACCAACTCCACTACCGATCATAAGTAAATAAAACAGATCTTGATAAGCTTTGAAACTATCAATTACTGTAAAGGAACAGTTATAGTTACTCATACCATATTTTTTAGATGATTTTGTAGAAGCTGTCCAAAGTGTGCGACCCGCTAAAAAATTCTTTAAATGATAAACATTATCATATAGTTTTTCTGCTTCTTTTTTAGTAGTTTGAGCAAGTGAACAGTTATATTCCACAGCTCTTTTTACTGTCTCCCACCAGTATTCACGGCGCTGTTCTTCCTCTAACCAACGTGAATATGTTCTATAATATATAAATTCTCCTAACTCAGTTGGAAAAGGGTTTGGTTGGTGCTTATATTTACTTAAAAAATCATTGGTTAAGAGTGGGTTTTCTTTTTCTTTTTTTCTATACAGTCTGGATTGTTGTCTTTTGTTTCTGTATATAATATAAGTCTTAGCTGTTGAAATAAAACCAGACTTCATTAATTTTTCTTCAACTAAATCCTGAATTTCTTCTACTTTTGGTATTTGATCCTTATTATAAAATTCTGTGATTAGCTCTTTTTCCACATTTAAAGCAACCTGTTCTGCTTCATCTTCAGTTGCATCTTCTCTGGACTCAATCATTGCTCGATAAATCGCTTTAGTAATCTTTTCCCGACTATACTCTACTTCTCTCTCATCCCTCTTAATTACTTTCATGTCGGATTTGCTCAATATAAAAACCTCCTTGAATTTATAAAACATTTATTATTATTTATTGATTGATAACTTAAATAAAAATTATAACATAAATTATTCAATTAATAAATAATAATTCTAGCTTAAGTTAAAAGTATTTTATTCTACATATACTTTAATTATAAACTCAAGCTAGAATTCCTGCATTTTTTATATATTATTTTTTAATTTATTTTTGAAATAAATTTCTTTTTATCTTTTTTACAAAGCTTTCTCGCTAAATTTCTACCATCTAATGCTGCTGTTGGAATACCTCCACCTGGTTCGGTCCATTGCCCTATCATATTAAAGTTATCTAAACCTTTAATTTCTTTTGCAAATTTACTAGTTAACGATTTCGGAGTTGGAGCAAAACCTTCATAACTACCATGCCAATTATTGGTATATCTTTTTACAGTATATGGTGTTGAAACATCAATTGTTTCTACTTTTTCTTTAAAACCTGGTATTTTATTATTAATTATATCTATAACTTTCTCTGCTAATTCATTTTTTATCTTTTTATATAGTTGAGGATTACTTTTCTTTAATTCTGTCCAATATTCATCCTTCCAACTATTTATTAATACTGTAACAGTGGTTTTACCTTCTGGAGCTAAAGTAGGATCAAAATTATATATATTTAAGCTGATTCGATCATGTTCTGTTCCATCTGCTAATTCTAATTTTTCCGGTAAATACATTACTAAGGCATGAGGATAATCTGACAGATCCATATCTACACCAAATCCCAAGTATAAAGAAGAAGGGAATAAGGAATAATTTTCATATGCGTCTTCCAGTTTTTTAGTTAAATATTTACCTTTTAACATTTTAAATATTGTATAATAACCATCTGCTGCAGATACTATCTCATCTGCATAAAGTTGATTTCCATTATCTAATTCTATTCCTATAGCTTTTTCATTTTCAACAGTAATTTCTTTAACTTTATTTTGATAATTGATTTTACCACCTAATTTTAAATATTCTCTCTCAATATTTCTTGCAAAAGGTAATGAACCTCCAACAGGATACCCCGCTGCTTTTAGATGTTGAAAAGCCATTCCAAATATTAATGATAATACAGACCATGATCCTGGTATTATACTAGAAAATATTTCTTTCATTTTTTCGTTTTCCCATTTATTTTGAAAATCATCCATTGTTAACTTACT